>NZ_BAAHBM010000024.1:0-41082 GCF_054776675.1 Angustibacter aerolatus | reverse complement strand
CGCCGGCTCGCCCGACACCCCCGCCGCGCCCCCGGCCGCCGACCGCCGTCCGGCCGAGGCAGAGCGCCCCGCCCGGCCCGAGCCCGTGGCCGAGCGGTCGCACCTCGAGCCGCCGCCCACCAACCCGCTGCCGCAGCGCGTCGAGCAGCTGGCGCTGGCCGGCGACGTCACCTACACCCTGCCCGCCAACGAGGTGCTCGCCCCGGGGTCGCCGCACAAGACCCGCAGCGCCGCGAACGACCGGGTCGTCGAGGCGCTGAGCGGCGTGCTGGAGCAGTTCGACATCGACGCCCAGGTCACCGGCTTCACCCGCGGCCCGACGGTCACCCGCTACGAGGTCGAGCTCGGCAAGGGCACGAAGGTCGAGCGGGTCACCGCGCTGAGCAAGAACATCTCCTACGCGGTGGCCAGCGCCGACGTCCGCATCCTGTCGCCGATCCCCGGCAAGAGCGCCATCGGCATCGAGATCCCGAACACCGACCGCGAGAAGGTCAGCCTCGGCGACGTGCTGCGCAGCCAGGTGGCGCGCGACGCCAGCCACCCGCTCGTCATGGGCGTGGGCAAGGACGTCGAGGGCGGGTACGTCGTCGCGAACCTGGCGAAGATGCCGCACCTGCTCGTCGCGGGGGCCACCGGCGCCGGCAAGTCGAGCTTCGTGAACTCGATGATCACCTCGATCCTCATGCGGGCCACGCCCGACGAGGTGCGCATGGTGCTGGTCGACCCCAAGCGGGTCGAGCTCACCGGCTACGAGGGCATCCCGCACCTCATCACGCCGATCATCACGAACCCGAAGAAGGCGGCCGAGGCGCTGCAGTGGGTCGTGCGCGAGATGGACCTGCGCTACGACGACCTGGCCAACTTCGGCTACAAGCACGTCGACGACTTCAACAAGGCGGTGCGCGCCGGCAAGGTGCAGCCGCTGCCCGGCAGCAAGCGGGTCATCCACCCCTACCCGTACCTGCTGGTGATCGTCGACGAGCTGGCCGACCTGATGATGGTCGCCCCGCGCGACGTCGAGGACTGCATCGTCCGCATCACCCAGCTCGCCCGCGCCGCCGGCATCCACCTGGTGCTGGCCACCCAGCGGCCGAGCGTCGACGTCGTCACCGGCCTGATCAAGGCCAACGTGCCCAGCCGGATGGCGTTCGCCACCAGCAGCGTCACCGACAGCCGCGTCGTGCTCGACCAGCCGGGCGCCGAGAAGCTCATCGGCCAGGGTGACGCGCTGTTCCTGCCGATGGGCGCCAGCAAGGCGATGCGCGTGCAGGGCGCCTGGGTGACCGAGTCCGAGATCACCAAGGTCGTCGAGCACGTGAAGGGCCAGCTGAAGCCCAGCTACCGCGACGACGTGGTGGTCGCGCAGGCGAAGAAGCAGGTCGACGACGACATCGGCGACGACCTCGACCTGCTGCTGCAGGCCACCGAGCTGGTCGTCACCACCCAGTTCGGGTCGACGTCGATGCTGCAGCGCAAGCTGCGCGTCGGGTTCGCCAAGGCCGGGCGCCTCATGGACCTCATGGAGTCGCGCGGCGTGGTCGGTCCGAGCGAGGGCAGCAAGGCCCGCGACGTGCTGGTCAAGCCCGACGACCTGCCCGGCACGCTGGCGATGCTGCGCGGTGACGAGGCGCCCGCCGGCGACGACGACGAGTACGACCTGGTCGACGACGTCGACGGCGACGCCGGCGGCGAGGACGCCTGGGAGCTCACCGGGCGCGAGTAGCGGACGCGCTCGCGCCGGTCGGCGCCCCTCGCGTGCAGGGCTCGTGCGGACGTCGCGTCCGACAGGTGACCGCGGCGGCGGCGGGCCCACCGGCCACGTAGGATCGAGGTCGAGATCGCAGGGGACGGGACGGTGCACGCGTGAGCGACGAGCAGGTGCCCGAGCGCCCCGCGCTCGGCCGGGCGCTGTCCGCCGCGCGGGAGCAGCAGGGGCTGAGCACGGCCGAGGTGGCCGAGCGCATCAACCTGCGCGAGACGGTCGTGCGGGCCATCGAGGACGACGACTTCTCGCTCTGCGGCGGCGACGTCTACGCCCGCGGCCACCTGCGGGCCTACGCGCGACTGGTCGGCCTCGACGCCGCCCCGCTGCTCGACGCCTACGCCGCGCGCGGCGGCACGGCTCGTCCCGCGACGCCGGCACCGGCCGGCGGGGCGAGCGCGGCCCGCCCGGCGCACGCACCGGTCCCGCCGCTCGAGCGCAGCGGCGTGCCGCTCGAGCGCTCCGGCCCGCGGTGGTCGCTCGTCGTCGGCGCCGCCCTGAGCGTGCTCGTCGTCGTGCTGGTCGTGCAGCTCGTCGGCCAGCTGCGCGGCCCGGCCCGGCCGGCCACCGAGATCGCGGCCCCCGCCCGCACGGTGACGCCGTCCGCCTCGACGACCGGCACCTCGGCGCCGCAGCCCACCGGCGGGTCGAGCCCGACGTCGCAGCCTGCCCCGAGCCCGACGTCGGCCCCCGCACCCGGCGGCTCGGCGACGTCCGACGCGCCCCGGCCGCCGGCCGACGGCGTCGTGCTGGCGATGAAGGCCACCAAGGACTCGTGGGTGTCGGTGCGCGGTGCCTCCGGCGAGACCATGTTCAGCGGGCTGCTGAGCAGCGGCGAGAAGAAGCGGTTCACGGCCTCCGACGCGCTGAAGGTGACCCTCGGCAACGCGGGCGGTGTGCAGCTCACCGTCAACGGGCAGTCCGTCGGTGCCGCCGGGCGCAACGGCGAGGTCAAGCGCCTCACCATCAAGCCCGGCGACGCGTCGCTCACCTGACCTGGAGCGGGCCCGGGGCTAGCGGCGCGGGTGCCGCAGCTGCTCCTGCACCAGTGCCGCCAGCGCTGCCTGGCCGGCGGCGTTCGGGTGGAACGAGCCGGGGTCGACGGGCGAGAAGCCGGGGCCGCCGAGCTCGATGTCGTTGAACCAGGGGTCGTCGCTGCCGATGCCGTGCCCGGCGAACGCCTCGGTCGGGTCGACGAACTCCACACCCGCCTCGCGCGCGGCCGAGGCCAGCATCGCGTTCAGCTCGGCGCCCTTGGCGTTCATCCACACCTGGCTGTCGGCGTACAGCAGGTTGCGGTAGCTGTCGGAGGGGTCGTCCGGGAACAGCTGCGGGTAGCCGACGACGACCAGCCGGGCACCGGGCGCGGCGCGCGAGAGCGCGTCGCGGTACAGCTGCACGAGCTTCGGCTTGAGGTCGACGAGGTCCTGCGCGAACTTCGCGTCGTGCTTGCCCTGGCAGGTCGCGCCGTCCCACACGCAGTCGCGCAGCACGTCGGCGAACCCGACGTCGTTGCCGCCGACCGAGAACGTGATGAACGAGGTGTCCTTCGTGATCTGGTCGAGCTGCGCCCGCTCGTCGGCGTTGCCCCCGTTCGGGTTGCGAAAGTCCGTCGTGACCGCGCCCGAGCAGGCGGCGAAGCTCGACCCGCCCGCGAAGTCGTTGCTGCCGGCGACGATCTGTCCGTAGGCGTTGCCGCTGCGGTGGCAGTAGTTCTCCGGCTTCTTCGTGGTGTGGTCGCCCGGGATCAGGTGGTCGTCGAGGAACTGCCCGACGTGGTCCCAGGTGCTGTTCTCGTCGCGGTCGCTGTCGGGGGCGTAGTCGCCGGCCCCCTCACCCGACGAGAAGCTGTCGCCGAGGGCGACGTACCCGCCCGACACGGCCTGCTCGTACGGCGTGAGCGCCTGGCCGCCGCCGCCCGCGCCGGCCGCCTCGCAGTGCTCGCCGCCGGTGATGGTGCAGACGGCCTGCGACACCCGGCCCGCGAGCAGCTGCGGCGTCGACGACGTCGTGAGCAGCACGATGATCGCCGCGACCACCGTGACGATGCCGGTGAACTCCAGGGTGCCGACACCCCGGTCGGCCCGGTCGAGGCGCCGGGCGGCCGCCACCCGGGGCAGCGTGCTCACTCGGCGTCCCGCAGCAGGGCCTCGGCGGCGGTCGCCGCCTGCTCGACGACGCCGACGTCGCCGACCCGGCCGAGCGTGTACGACGTGACCAGCACGACGGTGCGGCCGCGCCGCATGAGCACGACGTCGGTGGGCACCGGCCGGTCGACGGCCTCCTGGTGCCAGGCCACCGAGTCGTCGGCGAACTGCCGCAGCTGCAGCGGCCGCACGCGCATCGTCGTCGACGCGCCGGACGCCGGGTCGGTGGCGCTGGTCTCCCCGCAGGAGCGCAGCGCCTGGCGCATCGCGACCAGCACCTCGGCCTGGCTGTCGTCGCCGTAGCGCCGCACGCGCTGCTCGACGAACGGTCCGACGCCGCTGCGGGCGAACCGCCGCGTCGCGGTCTCGGCGGGCGGCCGCGGCTCGAGGTCGACCCCGCACAGCGTCATCCGGTAGCCCGGCGCGGCCTGTCCGGTGCTCTCGCGGAACCCGTCCGGCAGCCGGGTCGCGTCGACCAGCAGCGGCTGCAGCGCCTCGCTGGTGGTGGCGCCTTGGCCGGCGCCGGGCGACCCCGTGGGGGACCCGCTGGGCTGCGCGTCGCCCGCGGCACCGGCGACCCCCTCCGTCGCGGGTCCGCCGGTGCCGCAGGCGCAGACCGCCCCCAGCAGCGCCGTGACCACCACGAGCCGTCCGAGCCGTGCGACGTGTCCCACCCGTGCCTCCCTGCAGCGGCGCCTGTGCGGCGAGCCTAGGGACGAATCGGGCACGGGGGATGGGCCCTGCGACCGGGATCGGCCGCGCCGAGCCGGGCCCTGGGGCCTAGTCGCGGGTGGGCCTCAGCGGTGGTCGTACCACTGCACGAAGAGCAGCCAGGCCGGCCAGAGCACGCACAGCACGGCCAGCACGACGCCGGCGCGCGAGGGCCGGCCGTCGCGGGCGGCGCGCCGGGCGGCCAGCACCCCGGCGCCGCCGAGCAGCAGCATGCCGACGCCCATCGTGACCAGCGTCGCGCCGGACGACGCGCGGCTCGTGGCGGTCACCGTGCGCTCGAAGAACACCTGCCGCCCGACGCCCACCACCAGCAGCGGGACGGCGACCGCCGCGGCCACCAGGCAGACGGTCGCCGGCCACCCCCCGGGGCGCCGCGTGCCGGTCGCGCGGTCGGTCGACTGGCCGGGCATGGCGGGCAGTGTGCCACCCCCCATCTACAGTTGGGGGCATGCCCGCTCGCACCGTCGCCCTCGTGACGCTGGGCTGCACCCGCAACGAGGTCGACTCCGAGGAGCTCGCCGGCCGGCTCGAGCAGCAGGGGTGGACCCTCGTCGACGACGCGGCCGACGCCGACGTCGCCGTCGTCAACACCTGCGGCTTCGTCGAGCAGGCCAAGAAGGACTCCGTCGACGCGCTGCTCGAGGCCTCCCAGCTGCGCGACGACGCCGGGTCGCGGACGTCGGCCGTCGTCGCCGTCGGCTGCCTGGCCGAGCGCTACGGCGAGCAGCTGGCCGCGAGCCTGCCCGAGGCGGACGCCGTGCTCGGGTTCGACTCCTACGCCGACCTGTCGAGCCACCTCGGGGCGGTGCTGCACGGCGAGCGCCCCGCCTCGCACGCCCCGCGCGACCGCCGGCAGCTGCTGCCGCTGAGCCCCGCGACCCGCCAGGGCCAGCAGGGCGTCGCGGTGCCCGGGCACGGCCAGCCGGGTGGGTCGGCGCTGCCCGTCGCGCCCGCGCCCGTGCTCGACCTGCCCGAGGGCGTCGCCCCGGCGTCCGGCCCGAGGGTGGTGCGCCGCCGGCTCGACGGGCGGCCGTGGGCGCCGCTGAAGATCGCCAGCGGCTGCGACCGGCGCTGCGCGTTCTGCGCGATCCCCTCGTTCCGCGGCGCGTTCCTGTCGCGGCGGCCGGCCGACGTGCTCACCGAGGCCCGCTGGCTCGCCGAGCAGGGCGTGCGCGAGCTGTTCCTGGTGAGCGAGAACTCCACCTCGTACGGCAAGGACCTCGGCGACCTGCGGCTGCTCGAGACGATGCTGCCCGAGCTGGCCGCGATCGACGGCGTCGACCGGGTGCGGGTGTCGTACCTGCAGCCCGCCGAGATGCGGCCCGGCCTGCTCGAGGCGATGACCAGCACGCCCGGCGTCGTCCCGTACTTCGACCTGTCGTTCCAGCACGCGTCGGCGCCGCTGCTGCGCCGGATGCGCCGGTTCGGTGGCACCGAGGCGTTCCTCGGCCTGCTCGAGCAGGTGCGTGCGGCGGCCCCGGAGGCCGGCGTCCGGTCCAACGTCATCGTCGGCTTCCCCGGCGAGACCGACGACGACGTCGCCGAGCTCGAGCGGTTCCTGCAGGCCGCGCGGCTCGACGTCGTCGGCGTGTTCGGGTACTCCGACGAGGACGGCACCGAGGCGGAGTCCTACGACGGCAAGCTGCCCGACGAGGTGGTCGCCGAGCGCCTCGCCCGGGTCACCGACCTCGTCGAGCAGCTCACCGACCAGCGCGCCGGCGAGCGCGTCGGCAGCGTCGTGCAGGTGCTCGTCGAGGAGCTGCACGACGAGGGCGAGGGCACGCTGGTCGCCGAGGGGCGCGCCGAGCAGCAGGGCCCCGACGTCGACGGCACCACCACGCTTCCCGCCGGCGACCTGCGTCCCGGCGACGTCGTGCCCGCCCGGGTGGTGGCGCACGAGGGCGTCGACCTGCTCGCCGAGCAGTGCGGGCCCGCGTCGCGCCGGGCCGGGTCGTGACCGGCGTCGACGAACCGCTCGACGCGATGGCGACGCCGCCCAGCCCGGCCGCCAGCCCGTGGAACCTCGCGAACGGCCTGACCGGGTTCCGCGTCGCGCTGGTGCCGCTGTTCGGGTGGCTGCTGCTGCACGACGACGGCCGCTCGACCGGCTGGCGGCTGCTCGCCTTCGGCGCCTTCGCGCTCGCGTCGGTCACCGACCGGGTCGACGGCGAGGTCGCCCGCCGGCAGGACACCGTCACCGACGTCGGCAAGATCGCCGACCCCATCGCCGACAAGGCGCTCATCGGCATGGCCCTGGTGGGGCTGTCGCTGATCGGCGACCTGCCGTGGTGGATCACCGTCGTGGTGCTGGTGCGCGAGCTCGGCGTCACGGCCCTGCGCTTCGTCGTCATCCGGCACGGCGTGATCCCGGCCAGCCGCGGCGGCAAGGCCAAGACGCTGCTGCAGGTCGTCGCGATCGGGCTGTTCGTGCTGCCGCTCTCGGGCGCCCTGCACGTGCTCGCGTGGGTCGTCATGGCGGTCGCCGTGCTCGTCACAGTGGTCACCGGCCTCGACTACGTCGCCCGCGCCGTCCGCCTGCGCCGCGGCAGCGAGCGCACCCGCCGCAAGCGGGCGGCCCGGCCGTGACCCTTCCGGGGCGGCTGGCGCTCGTGTCGGGTCCGGCCGCGCCGCGGCCGCGAGCGCACCCGCCGCACGCGGGCGGCCCAGCGGTGCCCCTTCCCGGGCGGCGCGCGCTCGTGTCGTGGCGACCTTCGGGCTCTGCGCGGACGGGTGGCCCGCGGCCGCGCGGCCGCGGGACGGTGTGCCCGTGACGCTGCCGCTGGCCCCGCTGCCCCCCGACGACGGCCCCGACCCGCTGCCCGAGCTCCGTGAGGCGCTCGCCGACGCGGCCGCCGACGCGGCCCGCACCCTGCTGGCCGCCGGAGCCACCGTCGCCACCGCCGAGTCGCTGACCGGCGGCATGCTGGGCGCCGCCCTGACCGCCGTGCCGGGCGTCTCGGCCGCCTACCGCGGTGGGGTCGTGAGCTACGCGACCGACCTGAAGCACGCCCTGCTCGGCGTCGACGCCGACCTCCTGGCGCGCGAGGGCGCGGTGCACCCCGACGTCGCCCGCGCCATGGCCCTCGGCGTGCGCGACCGGCTCGGCGCCGACTGGGGGATCGCCACCACCGGCGTCGCCGGCCCCGACCCGCAGGACGGCCGGCCCGCCGGCACCGTCTACGTCGCCGTCGCCGGTGCGGCGGGCTCCGCGGGCCCGGTCGCCGTCGCGTACGACGCGTCGGGTCCGGCGTCCGGTCTCGAGCCGGTGCGGCTGCGCACCGGCGACGACGTGCCGCGGCTGCTCGCGGCGCGCGTGGCCGAGGCCGGCTGAGACCGCCCGCGCGGCCACCCCTCCCGTCGGAAGACGGTGGGCACCACGGACGTTGAGCCGAGTGGATGGTCGCGCCGTCCGCTCCGGGCGGACACGGCCGTCCGGGCACCCGTTGCAGACCCACCACGGGGTACGGTTGCCTGTGTCGCCGCACCCGGCCTGCACCGGCCGGTCCGCGACGACGACGAGTCAGGGAGGCGTCATGGTGCTGCTCCGCCAAGAGCTGGGCGACGTGCTGCGCGAAGAGCGGCAGCAGCAGCGCCGCACGCTGCGCGAGGTCTCCGCCGCTGCCCGCGTCTCCCTCGGCTACCTCAGCGAGGTCGAGCGCGGCCAGAAGGAGGCCTCGAGCGAGCTGCTCGCCTCCATCTGCGGCGCCCTCGAGCTCCCCATGTCGATCGTGCTCAGCCAGGTCAGCGAGCGCGTCGCCGAGACCGAGCGCACCGAGGCCGGCGTCGCCTCCCTGCCCGTCCCGGCCCGCGCCACCGGCCTGGTCAGCGCCGCCTGAGCTCAGCCCCACCCGCTCCACGAAGCCGCCGGCCCCGTGCCGGCGGCTTCGTGCTGCCCGGCCCGTCGTGCGCCGACCGGTCTGCCCACGACCGTCGGCACCGGTCCGGCCAGCACCTGCCGGCGTCCGCACTGCGCCGCCTCGAGCGGGCCGGTGGCCGTGTGGCCAGCCGTCGCCCTCGGTGCCGAGATGAGACCAGTGGTTGCCCCCCGGTCCGGCCGGTCCACCACGAGTCGCATCTCGGCCACGTGCACGCCCTCCCCGTCCCGCGCACGCACTCCCGCCGAGTTGCCACGTTCGGGGCACGCTCCGCGACCTGGGTGCCCCAGAAGTGGCGGCTCGGCAGGACGTCTCGCGCCGAGGCGAGGGGCCCGGGGCAGGGCATCTGCGTGGACCGGCCGGACGGGTGCGGGGCGTGGGCCGAGCGTCAGCGGTAGCGGGGCTCGCGACGTCCGCCGGCACCGCGCCGCGAGCGGGCTCCCGACCCGAGGGGGCGCTGCGTGCGACCGTCGTCGGTGGGGCGCGGGCCCTGCTGACAGCTGGGGCAGTAGAAGCCGGTGCGGTCGGTCGGCGGCGGACCGACGGGGGCCACGCGCACCGTCGTCCCGCACCGCCAGCAGGGGCGGCCGGAGCGGCCGTGCACCCACTTGTCGCGGCCGGGCCGGGCGTCGCCCGTGGTCACCTGCACCGCCCGCTCGCGGTTCAGGTCGAGCAGCCGGTGCTCGAGGTCGAGCAGCGCCTCGAGCCCGCCGCCGGTGTCGACGTCGGCGACCGGCGTCCAGGGTGTGACGCCGCGCAGGAACAGCGCCTCCGCCATGAACATGGTGCCGACGCCCGCGAGCACCCGCTGGTCGAGCAGGGTCTCGCCGACGGTGCGCTGCGGGTCGGCCCGCATCGTCGCGAGCACCGCGTCCGGGTCCCAGTCGGCGCCCAGGACGTCGGGTCCGAGGTGACCGACCAGCTGCGGCTCCTGGGCGGTGGGGACGACGTCGAGCATGCCGAGCTTGTGGCCGACCGCGGTCCACTCGGCGTTGGCGAGCACCGCTCGCACCTCGTGCTCGGTGCGGGCCGACCCCCACGGCCCACCGGTGCGGTGCACGTGCCACGAGCCCTCCATGCGCAGGTGGCTGTGCACGGTGACCGGCGGGTCGCCGTCGATGCGGCACAGCACGTGCTTCCCTCGCGACACCACCTCGAGCACGGTGCGCCCGCTCAGGTCGATCGTGGCGATCGACGGCCAGCGGAAGTCGCACGTGGTGAGCTCCCGGCCGGCGAGCGCGCGGTGCAGCCGGTCGGCCGTCCGCCAGACCACGTCTCCCTCAGGCACCCGGCCATCGTCGGGCACGGGGGAGCGCGCCGCACCAGGGGCGCCGTCGCTGACCCGCTCGACCTCGCACCGGCTCGCTCGTGCGCAACGACTCGCCCGCGCGCGCACGGACCTCTCTCGCGCACGGACGCTTCGGCCGGGCAATCACGCGCTCGGCCGTGCACCGACTCGCTCGGCCGTGCACCGACTCGCTCGGCCGTGCATCCACTCGCCCGATACGTACCGACCGGCTCGGCCTCGCACCAGGGGACAGCAACGGTCACCGGCCGGTTCCGGCGGCACCGGCCAGGTCAGGTGCCGCCTGCCGGGTCGGCCGTGCCCCTGTCCGTCAGCACCTGCAGGTCAGCCGCGCAGCCGCAGGCCGCGGGGGGTGGTGTGGAAGCCGGCCGCGCCGAGCGCCGCGACGAGCGGGTGGTCGGACCCGAGCAGCCCGGCCCCGTCGGCCCGCTCGACGGTGAGCCGCCCCAGCGCCCCCTCGCGGACGGCGAGCGCGAGGGCGTCGGCTGCGGCGCCGAGTCGCTCGGGGTCGTCGGTGTACGACAGCAGCGTGCGGCCACCCCGCTCGACGTAGAGCACCAGCTCGCCGCCGTGCAGCACGACGAGCGCGCCGGCCTTGCGGCCCGGCTTGTGCTGACCCCGTCGGCCGGCGCTCGCGGGCTCCGGCTCGTCGGCTTCGGCTGCGCTGCCGGGGGTGGGTTGCGACCGTTCCGGCCAGGGCAGCGCCGCGCCGTAGGGGTTGGCCGGATCGGCTGCGGCCACGACGAGCGCCCCCGCCGCGCCGTCGCCGATGGCCCGCAGCCGGTCGACGGCTCCGGGTGTGGAGAACTGCGCTGCCCCCAGGCCCTCGACGAAGTAACCGCGCCGCACGCGGCCGGCGTCCTCGAACGCCGACAGCACCCGGTAGACGCCGGCGAACCCGCCCGGCACCCCTTCGGCGACGACGGCGCCGCGGGTGACGACCCCGTGCCGTTCGAGCAGCTGCTCGGCGATCGCGGCGGAGCGCACCGTCACCTGCGGCTCGCGCTCGGGCAGCGCAGACCAGCGGCCGGCGGTGGTCGGGGGTCCGCCGCGGACCCCTGCTCGGCCGCCGACCGACGCGGTGGCAAGCGGCCCGGTCATCGACCCCAGCCGCGGGCGGCCGGGCCGGCGGCCGCTGTAGCGGCTCGAGCGGGGTCCGCTGCGCGTCGTCTTGTGGGCGGTGCGGCCGCCGGCCAACCGGGCTCGCAGCGGCGCGAGCGTGTCGCCGGTGATGCGGCCGGCCCACACGAGGTCCCACAGCACCTCGGTGAGCGTCGCGTCGTCGGGTGCACCCACGGTGTCGGCCAGCGGTCGGAAGAAGTAGGCACCACCGCCGCCCAGCGCGTCGAGCACCGCCTGGTGCAGCGGCCCGAGCTCGAGCTCACCCTCCTCGGGGAGGGTCAGGTGCGCGGTGTCGGCGAGGTGCAGGCTGACCCACCCGTCGTCGCCGGGCAACGACCCGTGCCCCGACCACAGCACCTCACCGGTGGCCGTCAGCTGGTCGAGCAGCCCGGGCGACCAGCCGGCCACCCGGCTGGGCAGCACCAGCGTCTCCAGCGCGCTGGCGGGCACCAGCGCGCCCGCCAGCTGGTCGACGGCCCGCAGCAGGCCGTCCTCCCCGCGCCAGCGGCTGCCGTCGGCGGCGGAGGCGCCCACCCCCTGCCAGGCCGGCACGAAGCGCGCGAGATCGGCCGCGGGCACCGGCTCGACCTGCTGCCGCAAGGCGGCCAGCGAACGCCGGCGCAGCGTGCGCAGCACCTCGGCGTCGCAGACCTCCAGCCCGGTGCCGCCCGGTCGCAGCTCGCCCTCGACCAGCCGGCCGGTGCCCACCAGGCGGCGGACGGCGGTCGCCGCGACGGCCGTGCCCAGTCCGAAGCGGGCGGCCAGCTGGGCGGTGGTGAACGGACCGCGCGTGCGGGCGTAGCGGGCGACCAGCTCGCCGAGCGGGTCGGGCACCGGTTCGAGGAACGCCTCGGGCAGTCCGACCGGCAGCGGGGTGCCGAGCGCGTCCTGCAGCCGGCCGGCGTCCTCGACGACGGCCCACCGGTCCTCACCGGCGATGCGGACGGCGATCACCCGGCGGGCCTGCTCGAGCCCGGTCAGCCACTCGGCCGCCGACTCGGGGTGCTGCGACCGCTCGGCGACCTCGGCCGTCGACAGCGGACCCAGCACGCGCAGCAGGTCGGCGACGTCCTCGGCGTCGCGGGTGCGGCGGGTCTCGGCCAGGTGCTGCAGCTCCTGCTCGGTGCGCTCGACCGCCTCCGGGTCGAGCAGCTCGCGCAGGGCCGCGCCCTCGCCGCCCAGCAGCTCGGACAGCAGCGTCGGATCGAGGGCCAGCGCGGCGGCGCGGCGTTCGGCCAGCGGTGAGTCGCCCTCGTACAGGAACTGCGCGACGTACCCGAACAGCAGGCTGCGGGCGAACGGCGACGGGCGCTGCGTCTCGACCTCGACCAGCCGCACCCGGCGGGCCTGCAGGTCGCGCATGAGCTCGACGAGCCCCGGGACGTCGAACACGTCCTGCAGGCACTCGCGCACGGTCTCGAGCACGATCGGGAACGACGGGTAGCCGCTGGCGACCTCGAGCAGCTGTGCGGCGCGCTGACGCTGCTGCCACAGCGGCGAGCGCTGCCCCGGACGTCGGCGGGGAAGCAGCAGCGCCCGACCGGCGCACTCGCGGAACCGGGAGGCGAACAGCGCCGAGCTGCCGATCTCGTTGGTGACCAGCTCGGCGACGTCGTCGGGCTCGAGCAGCACCAGGTCGGCGACCTCGGGCGCGGCGCCTCCCTCGAGCTCGACGTCGGGCAGCCGGATGACCAGGCCGTCGTCGCCGTGCATCGCCTGCACGTCGACCCCGAACCGTTCGCGCATGCGTGCCGCGATGGCCAGCGACCAGGGGGCGTGCACCTGCGCACCGAAGGGGGAGTGCAGCACGACGCGCCAGTCGCCCAGCTCGTCGCGGAACCGCTCGACGATCAGCGTGCGGTCGTCGGGCACGTGCCCGGTGGCCTCGCGCTGCTCGCCGAGGTAGGAGAGCAGGTTGTCGGTGGCCCACTCGTCGAGCCCCGCCTCGGACACCCGCGCCCGCGCGTCGGACTCGCTGAGGCCGACCACCTCGCGCACGAACGCCCCGACGGCCCGTCCCAGCTCGGCCGGGCGCCCGAGGGCGTCGCCGTGCCAGAACGGCAGCTTGCCGGGCACCCCGGGAGCCGGCGTGACGAGCACCCGGTCGTGCGTGATGTCCTCGATGCGCCACGACGACGAGCCGAGGGTGAACACGTCGCCGACGCGCGACTCGTAGACCATCTCCTCGTCGAGCTCGCCGACGCGCCGCCCGGGTCCCTCGCCGGTCGCGAGGAAGACGCCGTACAGGCCGCGGTCGGGGATGGTGCCGCCGCTGGTGACGGCGAGTCGCTGGGCGCCCGGCCGCGCGGTGAGCACGTCGCCGTGGCGGTCCCAGACCAGCCGCGGCCGCAGCTCGGCGAACTCCTCGCTGGGGTAGCGGCCGGCCAGCATGTCGAGCACCGCCTCGAGCACCGTGCGCGGCAGCGCGGCGAACGGCGCGGCCCGCTGCACCAGCCGCTGCAGGTCGTCGACCGTCCACTCGTCCATCGCGACCATCGCGACGACCTGCTGGGCCAGCACGTCGAGGGGGTTGGCCGGCACCCGCAGCGCCTCGATGGCGCCCGCCCGCATCCGCTCGACGACGACCGCCGTCTGCACCAGGTCGCCCCGGAACTTGGGGAACAGCACCCCGCGCGAGACGGCGCCGACCTGGTGCCCGGCGCGACCGACGCGCTGCAGGCCCGAGGCCACGCTGGGCGGGGACTCGACCTGCACGACCAGGTCGACCGCGCCCATGTCGATGCCGAGCTCGAGCGAGCTGGTCGCGACCACGGCGGGCAGCCGCCCGGCCTTCAGGTCCTCCTCGATGAGCGAGCGCTGCTCGCGGCTCACGGACCCGTGGTGCGCCCGCGCGAGCACCGAGGGCGCGCCCGTCGAGGCACCCGCCTGCGCCATCACCTGCGCCGGCGCGCGGGTCGGCGCAGTCGCGGGGGCCGGGCCCGGGGCCGGGGCCGCGGAGAGGTCGACGACCGCGCCGTCCCCGCTCTCGCCGCCGTCCGCCGGACCGGCCAGCCGCTCCTCCCACACCTCGTTCAGCCGTGCGGTGAGCCGCTCCGCGAGCCGCCGGGAGTTGGCGAACACCAGCGTCGACCGGTGCTGCGACACCAGGTCGACGACCCGCTCCTCGACGTGCGGCCAGATGGAGGCGCGCTGCGGGTCGCCCGCGGCCGGCCCGGACAGGTCGTCGGTCGGTTCGCCGATCGCGCCGAGGTCGGGCACGGGGACGACGACGCGCAGGTCGAACTGCTTGGTCGAGGTCGGCTGGACGATGCTCACCGGGCGGCCGCCGGCGAGGAACCGTGCGACCTCGTCGACCGGGCGCACCGTCGCCGACAGCCCGACGCGCTGCGCCGGCTTCTCGAGCAGGGCGTCGAGCCGCTCGAGGGTCAGGGCCAGGTGCGCGCCGCGCTTGGTGCCGGCCACCGCGTGCACCTCGTCGAGGATCACCGTCTCCACGCCGGCCAGCTGCTCGCGGGCGCGCGAGGTGAGCAGGAGGAAGAGCGACTCGGGCGTCGTGATCAGCACGTCGGACGGCGTGCGCGCGAAGGCCCGCCGCTCGGCGGCCGGGGTGTCGCCCGACCGCACCGAGACCGACACCTGGGGCTCGGGCAGCCCCAGCCGCGAGCTGGCCTGGCGGATACCGGTGAGCGGCGAGCGGAGGTTGCGCTCGACGTCGACCGCCAGCGCCTTCAGCGGCGAGACGTAGAGCACCCGGCAGCGTCGGTTGGGCTCCGCCGGGGGCGGTGTGGCGGCCAGCCGGTCGAGCGCCCACAGGAACGCCGACAGCGTCTTGCCGGATCCGGTCGGTGCGACGACCAGCGCGTGCTCACCGCGGGAGATGGCCGACCAGGCCCCGGCCTGCGCGGGCGTGGGCTCGCGGAACGCGCCCTCGAACCACGCACGGGTCGCGGGGGAGAAGTCGCTCAGCGGGTCGGCCACGTGCCGATGCTGCCAGCCGCCACCGACAACGCCAGGCCGACGACGTCCCGTGACGCGGTCCGGTGGCCGCGTGCCATGCTCTGCGGGTGCGGCGCAGCGAGTTCTGGCAGCTCATGGACGACGAGTTCGGGGCGGGGTACGCCCGGTCCGTCGCCAGCGAGCAGCACGTGCACGCGCTCGGCGACCGCACCGCCGTCGCCGCGCTCGACGCGGGCGAGGACCCCCGCACGGTGTGGTTCGCGCTGTGCGACGCCATGGACGTGCCGGCCGAGCGCCGCTGGGGTCGCGACGACCCGCACCGGCGCGCCTCCGGGCGGTCGGGTCGCGCCGCCGGCTGACCGCCCGGCGCCTCAGTACACGATGACCTTGCGCCCAGCCGGTGCGTCGCCGCTCGACCAGAGGTGGTCGATGGCCGCGTTCGACAGGCGCGCGCAGCCGTGCGAGGCGGGGTACCCCGGGATGCTGTTCGACCCGTGGAACGCCCAGCCCTGGAAGAAGTACTTCGGCCGCCACAGCTCACCGAGCTTGCTGACCCGCTTGCCGTCGATCTGCCGCACCACGCTGAAGGTGCCCTTCGGCGTGTAGGCCCGGTACGTCGTCCCCTCCGACACGTACGTGCCGTTGCTGCCGGTCGAGGTGTTGAAGGCGTTCACCAGCCGGCCGCCCTCGACCACCATGAGCAGCTGGTGCTTCAGGTCGATCTCGATGGCGTTCCCGCTCGTGGTGCGCACCGCCGGTCGGACGCCGGCCGCGAGGGCCTTGCGCGTGCGCGGCCCGAGCGTGCCGTCCCGCCCGATGCCCGCCGCCTTCTGCAGGGCCATCACCGCCTGCTGCGTGCTCGAGCCGTACTGGCCGTCCGGTGTGCCGAGCCAGTACCCGAGGGCGACCAGCTGCTGCTGCACCTTCGTGACCTGCGGGCCCTTCGCACCGGCCCGCAGGGTCTCGGCCTCGGCGTCCGGCTCGTCGTCCTTCGTGGCACCGCCGGTCGGGGTCGCGCTCGGCGTGCCCGTGGGCGCCGCGGGCGTGGTGGAGGCGGTCGCGGTCGCGGTGGCGGTGGCGGTCGCCTCGGGCGACGCGCTGGGGGCGGACGTCGTCGGCTGGTCGGACGTCGGCTCGGCGGCGGGCTCGGAGGTGTCGGACGAGGTGGTGGTCGTCGGTGCGGCGGTGACCGTCTGCGTCGCCGCGGGCCCGGCCTCGCGGGCGCCCTGGGTGGCTCCGCAGCCGGCCAGCACCGTCGCCAGGGCGAGTGCTCCGGCGGTGGTGGTGCGCCGGACGGTCGTGGTGCGTCGCATGGGCAGCCCTCGTGGCTCGGGGTCGTGGTCCGGGTGGACCGCTCGTCAATGTAGACGCGTCAGCCGACCGTCTGGTTGCGTCCCGGCCGCGTCGGACGCGAATCCCGTCGCGGCTGTCGGTGGTCGGCCCTAGGGTTTGCCGGGTGAGCGACCCAGCACCCGCCGCCGCACCGGCCTCCTCGGCAGGCACCTCGACCGAGGTGCTCGTCGAGGCCGTCGGGCTGCGCAAGGAGTTCGGGGACTTCGCGGCCGTCGACGGCATCGACGTGCAGGTGCGGCGGGGCGAGGCGTTCGGCTTCCTCGGCCCGAACGGCGCGGGCAAGTCCTCGACCATGCGGATGATCGGCTGCGTGTCGCCGCCCACCGGCGGCACGCTGCGGATCCTCGGTCGCGACCCGCGCCGGGAGGGCGCGCAGATCCGGGCGCGCCTCGGGGTCGTGCCCCAGCAGGACTCGCTCGACGGCGAGCTGACCGTCCGCGACAACCTGCTGATCTACGGGCGCTACTTCGGCCTGTCCCGTGCCGAGTGCCGTCGGCGCGCCGACGAGCTGCTGGAGTTCGCGAACCTCGTCGACCGCGCCGACAGCATCGTCGAGCCGTTGTCGGGCGGCATGAAGCGCCGGCTGACCATCGCGCGCTCGCTGGTCAACGACCCCGAGATCCTGCTGCTCGACGAGCCGACGACCGGCCTCGACCCGCAGGCCCGGCACGTGCTGTGGGACCGGCTGTTCCGGCTGAAGCGGCGCGGCGTCACCCTGGTGCTCACCACGCACTACATGGACGAGGCCGAGCAGCTCTGCGACCGGCTGGTGGTGATGGACGGCGGGCGCATCGTCGCCGAGGGCAGCCCGCGGTCGCTCATCGAGCGGTACTCCACTCGCGAGGTGCTCGAGCTGCGGTTCGCCGAGGAGGAGCTCGCGCCGTTCGCCGAGCAGGTCGAGGGCCTGGCCCAGCGGGTCGAGGTCCTGCCCGACCGCCTGCTGCTCTACACCGACGACGGCGACGCGACGACGTCCGCCGTGGTCGAGCGGGGCCTGCGGCCGCTGTCGGTGCTCACCCGGCGCAGCACGCTGGAGGACGTCTTCCTCCGCCTCACCGGCCGCACGCTGGTCGACTGATGTCGACCGTCGAGCGTCCCGTCGAGGTGCCGGCCGAGCCCGGCGTCGTGCGGTCGGCCGGGCGCGTGCTGGCGTACCACCTGACGGTGTGGCGCCGCACGTGGCGCGGCATGGCGTTCAGCGGGTTCGTCTCGCCGCTGCTGTACCTCGGGGCGATGGGGTACGGGCTGGGGTCCCTGGTCGACGGCTCCACGGGCCAGGGCGTCGACGGCGTCCCGTACGTGCAGTTCATCGCGCCCGGGGTGCTCGTGGCCACGGCGATGCAGCACGCGGTGGGTGCGTCGTCGTACCCGGTGCTCGGTTCGATCAAGTGGTCGCGGCAGTACCACGCGATGCTCGCCAGCCCCGTGTCGAGCCAGGCGGTCGTGCTGGGGCACGCGGTCATCACCGTGCTGCAGTCGCTGGCGTTCGCCGTGGTCTTCCTCGTCGTCGCGGTGCCGCTGCGAGCGATCCCGTCGGCCTGGGGCGTCCTGTCGTTGCTGGCCGTGGTGCTGGTGACCGCCGCGTACACCGGCCCGATGTTCGCCGTCGCAGCCCGCGCCGAGAGCGACGTGTCGTTCACGCTGGTGTTCCGGCTGGTGCTGATCCCCATGTTCCTGTTCAGCGGCACCTTCTTCCCGGTGTCGCAGCTGCCCGACTGGCTCGAGCCGCTCGCCTGGGTGGTGCCGCTCTGGCACGGGTCGAGCCTGGCCCGCGACGCCACGCTCGGCACCTGGTCGGGCTGGGCGGACGTCGGGCACGTCGCCTACCTGCTGGTCTGGGTGGCTGCCGGCTGGGTGCTCGCCACCCGGGCGCTGCGACGCCGGATGGTGGTCTAGTGCTGTCGCTCGCGCTGGCCGGCACGGTCGTCGAGCGCAACGTCATGACCTACCGGCGCCAGTGGGTCGCGTTCCTCACCGGGTTCCTCGAGCCGGTCTTCTACCTGGCGTCCCTCGGCCTCGGGCTGGGGGCGCTCATCGACAGCGTGACGCTCGGCGACGGCCGCACGGTGACGTACGCCCAGTTCATGGCGCCGGCGATGCTCGCGCTGTCGGCCATGAACGGCGCCGTCTTCGACGCGACATACAACATGTTCTTCAAGCTGCGCTACATGCACACGTTCGACGCCATGCTGGCGACGCCGGTCGGCCCGCGCGACATCGCGGTGGGCGAGATGGCGTGGTCGCTGCTGCGGGCCGGGGCCTACGTGGTCGGGTTCCTGCTGGTGTCGGTCGCGCTGGGCCTGACGACGAGCTGGTGGGCGGTGCTCGCCGTCCCGGCGGCGACCCTGATCGGCTTCGTCTTCTCCGCCGTGGGCATGGCGGCGACGACCTGGATCCGCAACTTCCAGGACTTCGACTACATCCAGATGGCGCTGGTGCCGCTCACCCTGCTGTCGGGCACGTTCTTCCCGGTCGAGACCTACCCGGTGGCGCTGCGCTGGCTGGTGCAGCTGTCCCCGCTGTACCACGGCGTCGTCATCGAGCGCGGCCTCGTGCTCGGCGACGTGGGCGCGAACCTCCTCTGGCACGCGCTGGTGCTCGTCGCCATGGGCGCGGTGGGGCTGACCGTCACCAGCCGCCGGCTCTCGGCCCTGCTGCTGCGCTGACGGGCGGTCACGCGGCCCCGCTGGTCGCGGGACGGCGCCCCCTCGCCACCGGCTCGGGGTCAGGCGTGCGCGTGGGTGCGGCCGTCGGCGTGCGTGTGGGTGCGTCCGTCGTGCTGGCCGCGCACCTCGAGGCCGTCGAGCAGCGCGGTGGTCGCCGCAGCGACCGCCTCGACGGCCGCGTCGAACACCGCCCTGTTGTGCGCGGCGGGGGCGCGGAAGCCGCTGATCTTGCGGACGTACTGCAGGGCGGCCGCGTGCACGTCGTCGGCGGTGACGTCGTCGGTGAACGGCTCGCGCAGGGTCTTGATGCTCCGGCACATGCCCACGATGGGACCACGCCGCGACACGCCGCGTCCACAGCCCTGTCTCGAACACGTGTTCGGGTACCGTTCCACAGGACGGGGACGGCAGCGGTCGTCCACAGCAGCGCGTCGACCTCGGCCGCTGTCGGTGGCGCCGCCTAGCGTCTCTCTCGACGGAACGACGAACAGCCGGTCGGCAGCCCCGACCGCGACCCCAGAGGTGAGGACCGCATGCCCGCTCCCGCAGACCGCGAGAAGGCGCTCGACACCGCGCTCGCGCAGATCGACAAGCAGTTCGGCAAGGGCTCGGTCATGCGCCTGGGCGACGACGTCCGCGCACCGATCGAGGTCATCCCGACCGGTTCGGTCGCCCTCGACATCGCCCTCGGCATCGGCGGCCTCCCGCGTGGTCGCGTCGTCGAGATCTACGGCCCGGAGTCCTCGGGCAAGACGACCGTCGCGCTGCACGCCGTGGCCAACGCCCAGCGCGCCGGCGGCATCGCGGCCTTCATCGACGCCGAGCACGCGCTCGACCCCGACTACGCGCAGAAGCTCGGCGTCGACACCGACGCGCTGCTCGTCTCGCAGCCCGACACCGGTGAGCAGGCGCTCGAGATCGCCGACATGCTCATCCGGTCGGGCGCCCTCGACATCATCGTCATCGACTCGGTGGCGGCGCTCGTGCCCCGCGCCGAGATCGAGGGCGAGATGGGCGACAGCCACGTCGGTCTGCAGGCGCGCCTCATGTCGCAGGCGCTGCGCAAGATCACCGGCGCCCTGAGCAACTCCAAGACGACCGCGATCTTCATCAACCAGCTGCGCGAGAAGATCGGCGTCATGTTCGGCTCGCCCGAGACGACGACCGGCGGCAAGGCGCTGAAGTTCTACGCCTCGGTGCGCCTCGACGTGCGTCGCATCGAGACGCTGAAGGACGGCACCGACCCGGTCGGCAACCGCACGCGCTGCAAGGTCGTGAAGAACAAGATGGCCCCGCCCTTCAAGCAGGCCGAGTTCGACATCCTCTACGGGCAGGGCATCTCCCGCGAGGGCGGCCTGATCGACATGGGCGTCGAGCACGGCTTCGTCCGCAAGTCGGGTGCCTGGTACACCTACGACGGCGATCAGCTCGGCCAGGGCAAGGAGAACGCGCGGTCCTTCCTGCGCGACAACCCCGACCTGACCAACGAGCTGGAGAAGAAGATCAAGGAGAAGCTGGGCGTCGGCCCGCGCGTCGACGCCCCGGCCGACGAGGTCGCCGAGGTCAAGGTCGACTTCTAGGCCGGAGATGAGTGACCAGCGACGACGCCGCACCCGGCGTGGGCCCGACGGGCCCACGCCGGGCGGGACGGCGGACGAGACCCCCGAGGCCGACCCCGAGTCGGTCGCGCGCGGCATCGTCCTGCGGCAGCTGACGATGGCGCCGCGGTCACGTCACCAGCTGGCCGAGGCTCTGGCCAAGCGAGGTGCCACCGACGAGGTGGCGGCCAAGGTGCTCGACCGTTTCGAGGACGTCGGTCTGGTCGACGACCCGGCCTTCGCCGAGCTGCTGGTGCGCTCGCGCCACGAGCAGCGCGGCCTGTCCCGACGTGCCCTGGCGCACGAGCTGCGCACCAAGGGCGTCGACCGCGACGTCGCCGACGCAGCGCTCGAGGTCGTCACCGACGACTCCGAGCGGGCGGCTGCCCGGCGCCTGGTGACCGCCCGGTTGCGCAGCATCGAACGGCTGCCGCCCGACAAGCAGGCACAGCGACTGGCCGGGCTGCTGGCCCGCAAGGGCTACGGCGCCGGCGTCGCCTACGAGATCGTGCGCGAGGTGCTCGGTGAACGCGCCGCAGAGCTCGCCGACGAGGCCGCGCCGATCGAGTGAGGCGGTTGGCCCCCCGAGGCCGGGTCAGCTCACCTCGCGGTGAGCACCCCGGCGCCGCGTGCCGATGGTGTCGGCCGATACGACGGCGCGGCCGGTCGGGCGGCGCGAGGCCGGGCCGACCGGCACGCACCGCCGGTCCAGGAGCCGTCGAGACCCAGCGGTCTCGACGGCGGGTCACGCCGGCGCGGCCCCCTGCGCCGCGGGCGTGCGGACGGCGGGCGACCGGCGCGCGCGTCCCTCGAGCCAGCTGGCCAGCCGGCTGAGGGCGACGCAGGTCGCGATGTAGAGCACCGCCACCACGAGGTAGGTGACGACGTAGGGGAAGTCGAAGTCGATGCGGCCACCGATCTGCTTGGCCACGTACAGCAGCTCGGAGTAGGTCACGATGAAGCCGAGCGCGGTGTCCTTGAGCAGCACCACGAGCTGGCTGACGATCGAGGGCAGCATGCTGCGCACCGCCTGCGGCAGCAGCACCAGCCGCAGCACCTGCGCGGGCCGCAGACCGACGGCCAGCGCGGCCTCCCGCTGACCGCGGGGCACCGCGACGACGCCGGCGCGGAACACCTCGGCCAGCACCGAGCCGTTGTAGAGCGTCAACCCGAGCACCACGCACCACATCGGGCTGATCCCGAGCCCGTACTCCAGCGACCCGTAGTAGAAGAAGAACATCAGGATCAGCAGCGGCACGGCGCGGAAGAACTCGACCACCACCGTCGCCGGACGGCGCAGCCACCCGTGCTCCGACAGCCGTCCCGAGGCGAGCACGGCGCCGAGCAGCAGCGCCAGCACGGCGGCCAGACCAGCGGCCCTCAGCGTCGCCAGGTAGCCGTCGAGCAGCGCGCGCTGGATCTGCGCGTACTGCAGCTGCGCGATCCGCGTCGCCGAGAACTGGTCGGTCGCCACCATGAGCCCGACCACGACGCCGACCAGTGCCAGCGTCATCAGCAGCGAGACGACCCCGATGAGCCGGTGCCGGCGACGGGCCCGCGGCCCCGGCGCGTCGAAGAGCACGCTCGCCCCGCTCACGCCGCCACCGCCGTCCGTCGCTCGGCCGCCCGCTGCGCCAGCGCCAACGGGGTCACCAGCGCGATGAAGACGATCGCGATCCAGGCGTTCACGAAGAGCTGGTTGGCGCCGCGCTCGCTGAGGTAGTCGGGCAGCGAGCCGGCCTGCTGCACGTTGACCGCCGTCGCGACCGTGGTGTTCTTCAGCAGCGCGATCAGCACGCTGACCAGCGGCGGCACGCTGGCCCGCAGCGCCTGCGGCAGCACGACCTCGGTGAGCACCGCGCCGAACGGCAGGCCGAGCGCCCGAGCGGCCTCCGCCTGACCGGTCGGCACGGTGTTGATGCCCGAGCGCACCGCCTCGCAGACGAAGCCGGCGGTGTAGAGCACGAGCCCGACGCACGCCGCGGGGAAGTAGTCGATGGGGATGCCGAGCTTCGGCACCGCGAACCCCCAGAACACCAGCACCAGCGTCAGCGGGGTGTTGCGCACCGTGCTGACGTACAGCCCCCCGACCGTGCGCAGCGCCGGCACCGGCGACACCCGCATCGACGCGAGCACGATGCCGAGCACCAGCGCGCCGACGGCGCCGACGGCGAACAGCCGGATGCCGGTCCAGAAGAAGCTCGCGAACAGCCCGCCGTTCTCGGTCAGGACGCTCAGGAACTCGCCCACGTCGGCTCTCCCTCCGTCGGGTGGTGGGTGTGCAGGGGACGGCGGACGGGCCGGCGGGGGTGACCGCCGGCCCGCTCGCGGCTCAGGAGTCGAGCTTCGGCGGCGTCGCGGGAGAGCCCGACTTGCCCAGCGTGCCGTCGTAGACCTTCTGCCACGTGCCGTCGTCGAAGGACTTCTGCAGCACGTCCGAGACCGCCTTCGTGAAGGCGGTGTCGCCCTTCGGCAGGCCGATGCCGTACTTCTCCTCGCTGAACGGCTTCCCGACGACCTTCAGCTGCTCGGGGCTGCGAGCCGCGAAGCCCTTGAGGATGGCGTCGTCCGTCGTCACCGCGTCGACCTTCTTGTCGAGCAGCTGCGACACGCACTCGGAGTAGGTCTTGAACTCGACGATGTTCGAGGGCTCGGTGAGGCCCTCGTCGCGCACCTTCTGGATCGGCGTCGAGCCGGTGGCCGAGCAGACCTTCTTGCCCTTCAGCGTGTCCTTGCCGGTGATCGCGCTCTCGTCCTCGCGTACCAGCAGGTCCTGGCCGGCCACGAAGTACGGGCCGGCGAACGAGACCTTCTGCTTGCGCTCGTCGGTGATCGAGTAGGTGCCCACGTAGTAGTCGATCTGGCCGCCCTGCAGCGCCGACTCGCGGTTCGCCGAGGGGATCTCGGTGTACTGGATCTTGGCCGGGTCGACGCCCAGGCCGGCCGCGACGAGCTGGGCCATCTCGATGTCGAAGCCGCAGCGCTTGCCGCTGGTGTCCTTGTAGCCGAGGTTGGGCTGGTCGGCCTTGACGCCGACCTTCACCGCGCCGGCGCCGGAGATCTTGTCGAACGTCGGGCTGCCGCTGACGTCCGGCTTCGCGGGCGTGAACGTCACGCCCGAGCCGGCGCAGGCGTCGGAGGCGCCGCCGGCGGCGGCCGGCGTGCCCTCCTTGCCGCAGCCGGTGAGGGCCAGGGCCGCGGCGGCGGCTCCGGCCAGCAGGAGGTGGCTGGTCCGCAGGTGCATGTGGTGCCTCGTCTCGTCGTGGTGCGTCGGAACGGTGGGAACGGCGGGGACGGTGGGGACCGGGGCCTCAGTGGCTGAGGATCTTCGACAGGAAGTCCTTGGCGCGGTCGGAGCGCGGCGCGGTGAAGAACGTCTCGGGCTCGGCCTGCTCGACGATCTCGCCGTCGGCCATGAAGACCACGCGGTCGGCGGCCCGGCGGGCGAACCCCATCTCGTGGGTGACGACGACCATCGTCATGCCCGACCGGGCCAGCGAGGTCATGGTGTCCAGCACCTCGTTGATCATCTCCGGGTCGAGCGCCGACGTCGGCTCGTCGAAGAGCATCACCTTGGGGTCCATCGCCAGGGCTCTCGCGATGGCGACGCGCTGCTGCTGGCCGCCCGACAGCTGCGCGGGGTACTTGCCCGCCTGCTCGTGGACGCCGACCCGTTCGAGCAGCTCGAGGCCTCGCGCCTCGGCGTCGGCCTTCGAGGTGCCGCGCACCCGGGTCGGCCCGAGCGTCACGTTGTCGAGCACGGTCTTGTGCGCGAACAGGTTGAACGACTGGAACACCATGCCGACGTCGGCGCGCAGCCGGGCCAGCTCCTTGCCCTCGCTGGGCAGCGGCCGGCCGTCGAGGGTGATGGTGCCGGCGTCGATGGTCTCGAGCCGGTTGATCGTGCGGCACAGCGTGGACTTGCCCGAGCCAGACGGCCCGATGACGACCACGACCTCGCCCTCGCCGACCGACAGGTCGACGTGCTTGAGCACGTGCAGCGCACCGAAGTGCTTGTCGACGCCGTCGAGCACGACGAGCGGACGACGGCTCGCGCCGGTCTCGGTCACGTGTCCTCCGGGGTGGGTCGGCGATCCGGGGGTCGGCCCGGGCGCATCGGTTGCGGGGACACTAGACGTGCCCTCCGGCACGCATCCACGTTCTTGAGCCTGCGTTGAGGTCACGAAACGTGCGCGTCACACCGTCGGCGGCCGGTGCTACGTTCGAGCGGTGCAGGTGCTCCTCGTGGAGGACGACGACCGCGGCGCGGCGGCCCTCGGCGACCTGCTCTCCCGGCACGGCTTCGTCGTCACCCGCGCGGGCGGCGTGGCCCAGGCGCTCGAGCGCTTCGGGCCGCGCACCGAGGTCGTGCTCGTCGACCTCGGCCTGCCGGACGGCGACGGGTTCGACCTGTGCACCCGGCTGCGGGCGGTGCGCGACGTGCCCATCCTCATCACGACGGCCCGCTCCGGCGTCCGCGCCCGCGTGCACGGGCTGCACCTCGGCGCGGACGACTACCTGGTCAAGCCGTTCGACGTCCGCGAGCTGATGGCGCGCATCCACGCCGTCGTCCGTCGCACGCGGGTCGCCGAGCCGGCGGCGGACGTGCCGGACCGGCTGCGGGTGGGTGACGTCGAGATCGACTTCGCGCAGCGGGTGGTGCGCTCGGCGGGGCGCGAGGTGGCGCTCACGCCGAAGGAGCTCGCGGTGCTCGAGGTGCTGGCCGGCGACCGCGGGCTCGTGGTGCGGCGCGAGCGGCTGCTGTCGGAGGTGTGGCAGACGGCGGGCGGCGACCAGCACACGCTCGACGTGCACGTGGCGTCGATCCGGTCGAAGACGGCGGCGCCGCACCTGATCGAGACGGTGCGCGGGGTCGGGTACCGGCTCGGGCAGGGGTAGGCGTGGGCTCGCGGCTGCAGGCCGTCCTCGTGTCGCTCATGGCGGTCGTGCTGCTGGCCCTGGGCATCCCGCTGGGGGCGGGTCAGGCGCGGTCGGTGACGCAGGCGGCGTTCGTCGACCGGCTCAACGACACCAGCCGCTTCGCCTCCCTCGCCGGCGACGACGACGGGTTGGCGGCCGCCACCGCCCAGGACGTCGGCGCCGCCCCGCCGGCGCTGGCCCCGCAGCTGCGGCGGTACGCCGAGGTGTACGCCGTCGGGGTCGCGCTCGTGAGCCGCTCGGGGGAGGTGCGGGCCGGTGCGGGCGGGGCCGAGGACGTCGCCGTCTCCGCCCAGCCCGACGTGCGCGCCCGGCTGCAGGCCGCACTGGCCGGGCGGCGCAGCGAACCGCCTGCGGCCGTGCTGCCCTGGTCGGACGCGCCGCTCGTCGTGGCCGAACCCGTCGTGACCGGTGGTGACGTCGTCGGCGCGGTGCTCACGGTGTCGCCGACGTCGGGCGTGCGGCGGGCCGTGCTCCGCTCGTGGGTCGTGCTCGGGCTGGCCGAGCTCGCCGCCCTGCTGGCCTGCGTGCTGCTGGCGACTGGCCTGACGAGGTGGGTGCTGCGCCCGGTGCGCGAGCTGGACGCCGCGGCCGGCGAGCTGGCCACCGGTCACCTGGGCAGCCGGGTGCCGGCGGGGGCCGGGCCGGTCGAGCTGCGCCGGCTCACGACGTCGTTCAACCACATGGCGGCCGGTGTCGAGCACGCGATGGAGCAGCAGCGCGCGTTCGTGGCCGACGCCTCGCACGAGCTGCGCAACCTGCTGCACGCGCTGCAGCTGCGGCTCGACGACCTGGCGATGAGCGCGTCCGGCGACGCCGGCTGGTCGGACCGGGTCGAGCTCGCCGCCGACGAGGGACGCCGGCTGGGGGAGGTGCTCGACCGGCTGCTCGAGCTGGCCCGGGCCGAGCACGAGGCGGCGGCGCGCGGCGACCTGGCCGGTCCGGCGCCCGGGCACGACGGCTCGGCGGGGCACGACCTGGTGCCGGTCGTGCGCTCGCGGCTCGCGGCGTGGGAACCGGCTGCGGCGGCCCGCGGCACCACGCACGACCTCGAGCTGCGGCTGCGCGGCCGCCGCACCGCCCCCGCCGCCGTCGACCCGATGGCCGTGTCGGTCGCGCTCGACGTGCTGCTCGACAACGCCATCCGGTTCGGGCCGCCCGACGCGCGGGTGCACGTGCTGGTGCACGACGACGAGGCCGAGGTGACGGTGCAGGTGCGCGACGAGGGGGAGGGGCTGGCGCCCGACGAGCTGCGCCGGGCGGGTGACCGGTTCTGGCGGGCGCCGCGGCACCAGAACGTCGAGGGCTCGGGGTTGGGGCTGGCGATCGCGCGCACGGTGCTCGGTCGCGGCGACGGTCGGCTCGAGGTCGCCGGCGCCGCGGAGGGCGGGCTCGCCGTCCGCATCGTCGTCCCCGCGGCCTAGCGCTGCGCGTACGCCTTGCGCTCGCGGAACCACGCCGCGGCAGCCGGGTGCAGCGGCACCGGGTCGGTCTCGATGGCCGACCGGCGGTCGAGGGCGTCGGCGGCGGGCACCGTGCGCGCGATCGCGGCGCGCCCGTCGAACAGCGCGCCCACGACGGCCCGGACGACGGGCGCCGGCGTGCCCGGGCCGCAGACGACGAGGTCGGGGATGGCCACGGTGCCGACCGACTCGGCGCTGCCGTAGGTGCCGGCGGGGATGGCGGCCGGGCGGTAGACAAGGCCGTAGGCGGCACGCAGCGGTGCCGCCTGCTCGGCGAGCGGCACGATGCGCACCGGGACGTCGCGGGACAGCTGCTGCACGCCGCCCGTCGGCAGCCCGCCCGACCAGAAGAAGGCGTCGACGCGACGGTCGCGCAGCGCCTGCACCGAGTCGTCGAGGCCCAGCGGCCGGACGACGAGGTCGCCGCCGGGCACGCCCGCGGCGGCCAGCAGCCGGTCGCCGGCCAGCCGGGTGCCCGAGCCGGCCGGGCCGGTGCTGACCCGGCGTCCGCGCAGGTCGTCGACCGAGCGCACGGGGCCGTCGGCGCGGGTCACCAGGTGCAGGTAGTCGTCGTAGACGCGGGCCACGGCGCGCAGGTCGACCGGCGCGTCGAAGGGTCCGCTGCCGGTGCGAGCCTCGGCCGCGGCGTCGGCCGCCACGAAGGCGCACCCCGCCGCCCCGCGGCCGAGCAGCCGCAGGTTCTCGACGGAGCCGGTGGTGGCCAGCACCTCGACCGACAGGTCGGGGCTGGTGCGGCGCAGCTCGTACGCGAGCGCCGTGCCGTACACGTAGTAGACGCCGACGGGACTCCCGGTGGCGACGACCAGCTGCCCGCTCGCCGGGTCGTCGCGGTCGGCCCCGCCCGGAGAGCACCCGGCGAGGGCCGTCCCGACCAGCACGGCCAGGGCCCACGTCGTCCGGCGGACGACGTGCCGCCTCGCGGGACGGGGGCCGGTGGCACGGGACACCGGCCCATGGTCGCGGATCGCCCGCCCCGGGCACGACCGTGCCAGGATCCGGGCATGGAGCTGGCGCTGGACGGCAAGGTCGCCGTGGTCACCGGTGGGACGTCGGGCATCGGCCTGGCCGTCGTGGAGGGGATGGCTGCGGAGGGCGTCCACGTCGTGGTCGCTGCCCGCGGCGGCGACCGCGCCCGCGAGGTGGCCGGACGGGTCGCCGAGGAGCACGGCGTGCAGACCCTGCCGGTGACCTGCGACGTCGCGACGGCCGAGGGGTGCCAGGCGCTGACCGACGCGGTCGTCGAGCGCTTCGGCGGCTGCGACCTGCTGGTGAACAACGCGGGCGCCGGCTCGAACGAGACGATCCTCGACGCGCCGGACGAGCGCTGGCAGTCGTTCTGGGACCTGCACGTGATGGCCGCGGTGCGGCTGGCGCGTTCGCTGGTGCCGACGATGATCGCCCGGGGCGGCGGCGTCGTGCTGCACAACGCGTCGATCTGCGCGGTGCAGCCGCTCGGCTACGAGCCGGTCTACAACACGACCAAGGCCGCGCTGATGATGTTCTCCAAGAACCTGGCCAACGAGGTGATCGGCTCGGGGGTGCGGGTGAACTGCGTCAACCCGGGCCTGGTGCTCACGCCCGACTGGGTGCGCACCGCCACCGACCTGACCGCCGACGAGGGCGGCGACTGGCAGGGGTACCTCGACCGCATCGCCCGCGACAACGCGCCGATCGGCCGCTTCGCCCAGCCGCAGGAGGTCGCCGACCTCATGGTGTTCCTCTGCTCCGACCGGGCCTCGTACGTCGTGGGCTCGACCACCTACGTCGACGGCGGGTGGCTCAAGACGGTGTGACGGCGGGCAGCGGCACGCGGTCTCCGCGCTGCTTGGCCCGGTAGAGCTCGGCGTCGGCGGCCCGGAAGAGCTGCGCCGCGGCGTCCAGGGCGACCGGCAGGTCGCCGGTGGTGGTCGCGATGCCGCACGACAGGCCCTCGCCGAGCGGCAGCTCGTGCACGGCCGAGCAGGCGGCGCTCGCGGTCGCGTGCACCCGCGTCCGCCCGTGCCCGGGCACCAGGGCCACGAACTCGTCGCCGCCCGTGCGCGCCACCAGGCTGCCGGGCAGGGTCGCGAAGTGGCTGCTGAGCAGGCCGGCGGTGCTGCGGATGAGCTGGTCGCCGAGCTCGTGACCGCCGCGGTCGTTCACCTGCTTCAGCCCGTTCAGGTCCATGGCGACGACGGTGATCCGCCGGCCCCGGCGCCCCGCGAGCGCGGCGAACGCCTGTGCCGTCGCGTCGTCGAGCGCCCGGCGGTTCGCCAGCCCGGTCAGCGGGTCGACGAAGGCCAGCCGCTCGAGCGTCTCGACGTGCAGGGCGCGCGACACCGCGCCGCCCAGGATGGCGACGAGGGTCTCGGCGTAGGCCGATTCCTGCTCGGAGAACGCCTCGACGCCCACGTGCCTGGTCGCGTAGAACTCGCCCCACAGCTGGCCGTCGACCGCGATCGCGGCCTGCAGCGCGGAGCCCTTGCCGAGCGCGTGCAGGATGCGCAGCTCCTCGGCGGGCGCCGCCGGGTCGGTGACGCTGGTGATCAGCGTGCGCCCGTCGTGCACGACCGCCTCGAGCTGGGCGTAGGCCTCGACGGGGTACACCTCGTCCGTCGGCCAGCGCTCCTCGTCGGGGCCGAGGTCGCCGGCGTTGATGAGCGTGCGCACCGACCCGATGCCGGGTTCGACCCGGCTGATCGAGACGCTGGCGGCGTCCATCGCCACGCACGCCTCCTCCGCGGCGAGCTCGACCATGGCCAGCAGGCGCTCCGACCGGCCGAGCGCGCGCGCCATCGCGGCGAGGCTGCGCAGCGAGCTGGCGTCGTCGGTGCGTGGCACGGTCGTGGTCCCTGTCCGCGGGCGCCGTGGTCAGACGCCCCTCTCCAGGATGTCGACCGCGCCGCGACGCCGCTTGAGCCCCTGGACCTAGGAGCGACCGCCCGCCACGTCGTGCACGTGCTGCATGCGCGCCAGCGTCGCGCGCAGCGTGCTCGCGTCGACGGTGACCGCACCGGGGGAGCGGACGCCGGCCACCGGGCCGTGGGAGCGGGCCGAGCGGGCGGGTGCCGGGAACCCGTTGGCGACGGTGACGGCGGGCTTGGTGGTCTGCATCAGCCAGACGTCGAAGAACGCGTCGAGCTGCTGGTGCGACACCTGCTCGGCGAGCGCCTTGAACTGCGACACCCGGCCGTTGCCGTACCGCCGGTCCTTCGCCCAGGTGCGCATCACCGTGGTGAACGCCTTGTCGCCGATGCGGTTGCGCAGCGCCTGCAGCGTCATGGCGCCGCGGTCGTAGACCGCCGCGTCGAACTCGTGGCCCTTGCCCGGGTCGCCGACGGCCAGCCGCCAGAACGGGTCGGACGAGGGGTGCACGGCGTACGTCGCGTCGAAGATCTGCTGGGCCGTGCCGTCGCCGTGCTGCTCCGAGTACAGCCACTCGCTGAACGACGCGAAGCCCTCGTTCAGCCAGATGTCGCGCCAGCGGTCGACCGACACCGAGTCGCCGAACCACTGGTGCGCCTGCTCGTGGACGATCACGTAGATGTTCGACCCCTCCGACCAGAAGTCGCGGGTGTACACCGGCCGGGTCTGGTTCTCGAGCGCGAACCCGAAGCTGGCGGCCGGGGCGACGCCGCCGATCGCGTCGAACGGGTACCGCCCCCACTGCTTGGACAGCCAGGTCAGCACGGCCGGCGTCTGCTTCAGGTCCGCCTTCGCGTACCGGCCGGCGGCACCGCCGTCCGACGCGACGGCGGTCACCATCGCGGGCAGCCCGCCTGCGGCCTCGCGGGTCGTGACGTCGAACTGGCCGGCGGCGAAGAAGGCGAGGTAGCTGGCCATCGGCCGCGACTCGCGCCAGTGCCAGGTGGTGCGGCCGCTCGCCGTCTTCGTCGAGACCTTCTTGCCGTTGCTCAGGGCCTCGACGCCCTTCGGGACCGTGACGCGGATGCTGTAGGTCGCCTTGTCGCGCGGGTGGTCGTTGCTCGGGAACCACCAGGCGGCGATCTCGGGCTCGCCCACGGCGACGGCGCCGTCCTTCGTGCGCACCCAGGGGCTCAGCCCGCGCACCGAGACCGTGCTCGGGGTGCCGGCGTAGGTCACCACGACGTGCATCACGTGGCCCTTCGCCACCGTGCGGCGCGGCGTGACGACGAGCTCGCGACCGGTGTGCGCGACCTTCGCGCGGACGCCGTCGACGGTGACCGACGAGACCTTCAGCGCCAGGTCGAGGTGGAACGAGCGCAGCTTCTGGGTCGCCGTCGCGGTGACGGTGGTGCGGCCGGTGAGCCGGTCGGTGCGCGGGGTGTACCCCACCCGCACGTCGTAGTTCGTGACGTCGTAGCCGCCGTTGCCGTACGTCGGGTAGTACGGGTCGCCGATCCCGGCGCTGCCCGCGCGGGCAGGGGCGGCCTGCACCCGGACGGCGAGCACGGCGGCGGCGATGCCGGCGGTGCGGGCCGCGGCCCCGGGCAGCAGCGCGGCCACGCTCGCGACGGCGGTGGCGCGCAGCACGCGGCGCCCTGGGGTGGTGGGTCGGCTGGGGCGCAACGCGGGCTCCTCGCGGGGGTGGCGCGTCCCCTGCGGAGCGCCTCAGCCGGGACTGTACGGGCCGCCGCCGACACCGCAGGGGTTTTCCACAGCGCCGGCTCGCCGTCAACGGCGGCGGTTACGCTGGACGACGCCATGACCGAGACCCTCCCGATCGCCGCGGCCGCCGAGGCCGCCGTCGTCGCCCCGCCCCGCACGTACAGCGTGCGCACCTTCGGCTGCCAGATGAACGTGCACGACTCCGAGCGGCTCAGCGGCATGCTCGAGGCGGCCGGCTACGTCGAGGCGGCCGGCGAGGAGCAGGCCGACGTGGTGGTGCTCAACACCTGCGCGGTGCGCGAGAACGCCGACAACAAGCTGTACGGCAACCTCGGTCACCTCGCGCCGGTCAAGCGCAAGCGGCCCGGCATGCAGATCGCGGTCGGCGGCTGCCTGGCCCAGAAGGACCGCGGCGAGATCGTGCGCCGGGCGCCCTGGGTCGACGTCGTGTTCGGCACCCACAACCTGGGGTCGCTGCCGGTGCTGCTCGAGCGCGCTCGGCACAACGAGTCCGCCCAGGTCGAGATCCTCGAGTCGCTCGAGGTGTTCCCGTCCACGCTGCCGACCAGGCGCGAGTCGGTCTACGCGGGCTGGGTCTCGATCAGCGTGGGGTGCAACAACACCTGCACGTTCTGCATCGTGCCCTCGCTGCGCGGGGTCGAGCGCGACCGGCGTCCTGGCGATGTGCTGGCCGAGGTGCGGGCGCTGGTGGCCGAGGGCGCCCTCGAGGTCACGCTGCTCGGGCAGAACGTCAACACCTACGGCGTCGAGTTCGGCGACCGGCTGGCGTTCGGCAAGCTGCTGCGGGCCTGCGGCGAGGTCGAGGGCCTCGAGCGGGTGCGCTTCACCAGCCCGCACCCCTCCTCGTTCACCGACGACGTCGTGGCCGCGATGGCCGAGACGCCGAATGTCATGCCGAGCCTGCACATGCCGCTGCAGTCGGGGTCCGACCGCGTGCTGCGGGCGATGCGCCGCTCCTACCGGCAGGCGCGGTTCCTGCGGATCGTCGAGGGAGTGCGCGAGCGCATGCCGGACGCCGCGATCACCACCGACATCATCGTGGGCTTCCCCGGCGAGACCGAGGCCGACTTCGCCGCGACGCTCGACGTCGTGCGCGAGGCGCGGTTCGCCAGCGCCTTCACGTTCCAGTACTCCAAGCGCCCCGGCACGCCGGCCGCCGAGCTGCCCGACCAGCTGCCGAAGGAGGTCGTGCAGGAGCGCTACGAGCGGCTGGTCGCCCTGCAGGACGAGGTGTCGTGGTCCGAGCACCGTGCGCAGGAGGGCCGCGACCTCGAGGTGCTCGTCGCCGAGGGCGAGGGCCGCAAGGACGGCGCGACCGCCCGGCTCAGCGGGCGGGCCCGCGACAACCGGCTGGTGCACTTCGCCGTGCCCGACGGCGCCGAGGTGCCCCGCCCGGGTGACGTCGTCCACGTCGGCGTGACGTACGGCGCGCCGCACCACCTGGTCGCCGACTCCGGGCTCGCCGGTGGCACGTACGCGGTGCGCCGCACCCGGGCCGGCGACGCCTGGGCCGCCCGGCAGGCGGCGCCTGCCGCCCCGGCCGGCGTCGGGCTGGGCATTCCGCGCGTCGGTGCCCCGGCGCCGGTCGCCGCACCGGCGTGCCGCTGACCGTCGCACCCCGTCGCGCCCGGCGCGCCCGGCGCGCCTGATGGGCCTGCCGCTGGTGGTGGCGGTCGTCGGGCCGACGGCGACCGGCAAGTCCGACCTGGGCATCGCGCTCGCGCAGGCGCTCGACGGCGAGGTCGTGAACGCCGACGCCATGCAGCTCTACCGCGGCATGGACGTCGGCACCGCCAAGCTGACGCCCGCCGAGCAGCAGGGTGTGCCGCACCACCTGCTCGACGTGCTCGACGTCGTGGACGAGGCCAGCGTCGCCGCGTACCAGCGAGCGGCCGACTCCGTGGTCGACGACCTGCTCGCCCGCGGCCGCACACCGGTGCTGGTGGGCGGCTCCGGGCTGTACGTGCGCGCCGCCCTCGACGAGCTGACGATCCCGCCGACCGAGCCCGCGGTGCGCGCGCGCCTCGAGGCCGAGGCGGCCGACCTCGGTGCCTCGGCGCTGCACGAGCGGCTGCAGGCGGTCGACCCGGTCGCGGCGTCGCAGATCCTGCCCACGAACACCCGCCGCGTGGTGCGCGCGCTCGAGGTGGTGGAGCTGACGGGTGCGCCGTTCGTCGCGTCGCTGCCCGACCCGGTGCACCGGCGTCCGACCGTGCAGGTGGGCCTGCGGGCCGCGCTGCCGGTGCTCGACGCGCGGATCGAGCGGCGGGTCGTCGGGATGTGGGCGGGCGGGCTGCTCGACGAGGTGCGCCGGCTCGACCGGCTGGGGCTGCGCACGGGGCTGACCGCGTCGCGGGCGGTCGGGTACGCGCAGGCGCTCGCCGAGCTCGACGGCACCTCGACCACCACCGAGGCGCAGGACGACACCGCCCGCGCCACTCGCCGGCTGGCGCGGCGCCAGCGGTCGTGGTTCGGCCGCGACCGGCGCACCACCTGGCTGGACGTCGACGACGCCGCGCCCGCCGGGCTGCTCGACGCCGCGCTCGACGTCGTGCGGACGGCGGCCGCCGGTGCGCGATGATGGGCGCATGAGCCGCGCGCTGCCGTTCGTCAAGGGCCACGGCACGGAGAACGACTTCGTGCTCGTGCCCGACCCCGACGGCGCGCTCGACCTCGGTGCCGACGACGTGCGGGCGCTCGCCGACCGGCGGGCCGGCATCGGCGCGGACGGCGTCATCCGGGTCGTGCGGGCCGCGGCCGAGCCCGCCGCCGCGTCCCAGGCCGGCGACGCCGAGTGGTTCATGGACTACCGCAACGCCGACGGATCCGTCGCGGAGATGTGCGGCAACGGCGTGCGGGTCGTCGTGCGCTACCTGCTCGACGAGGGTCTCGTCGGCGCGGGCGCGTTCGGCCTGGCCACCCGCGCCGGCACCAAGGCGGTCGCGGTCGGCGCGGACGGCGTGATCGCCGTCGACCTGGGGCAGTGGCGGCTGGTCGGCGGCCAGGCGGCGCTCGCGGCCGGCGGTGACGCCGAGGTGCTGGTGCACGGTCTGCCCGGCGGCGTCGCCGCCCTGTCGGTCGACCTGGGCAACCCGCACACGGTGCTGCTGCTGCCCGGCGAGGCCGACCTCGCCGCCGCCGACCTGACGGTCGCACCGGTCGTGCGCCCCGAGCCGGAGCACGGCACGAACGTCGAGCTGGTGGTGCCGCTGGCCCCCGGCCACGTGGCCATGCGGGTGCACGAGCGCGGGGTCGGCGAGACCCGCTCGTGCGGCACGGGAGCGGCGGCGGCCGCGCTGGCCGCGCGGGCCTGGGCCCGCTCGGCGGCGCTCGACGCGGGCGAGGACCCCGACGAGGTGCCCGGCACCTGGCGGGTCGACGTGCCCGGCGACGTGCTGCGGGTGCGGGTCGACGGCGACCGCGTCGAGCTGGCCGGCCCCGCCGTGCTGGTGGCCCGCGGCACCGCCGTCCTGCCCGCCTAGGGCCTCCCACCCCCTGTGGACGACGCCCGTCGGGTCTGGACACGAGGGGTAGGTTTCGTCGGGTGATGACCCGGATCGCCCTGACCTGTGCCCTCGGCGCGGCGCTCGCGCTGCCCGCGACCGCCGTCGCCGCGGCCCCGGCGCGGCCGGGTCCCGTCGTCCCGGACACCGGCAAGGTCCCGGTGTCGCGCGGCACCGGCGGCGCCGTGGCGAGCGTCGACGACGTCGCCACGAAGGTCGGCGTCGACGTCCTGGCCCGGGGCGGCAACGCGGCCGACGCCGCGGTCGCGGTCGCCGCGACGCTCGGGGTCACCGAGCCGTACTCGTCCGGCATCGGCGGCGGTGGCTTCCTCGTCTACTACGACGCGAAGCGTCAGAAGATCAGCACGGTCGACGGCCGCGAGAACGCGCCGCGCTCGTTCACGCCCACCACCTTCACCGACGGCCAGGGCGACCCGCTCGACTTCACCACCGTCGTGAACAGCGGCCTGTCGGTCGGGGTGCCCGGCACGCCGGCGCTGTGGGACACGGTGCTGCGGCGCTGGGGCACCCGCTCGATCTCGCAGGCCCTGCGCCCGGCGCAGCAGGTCGCGCAGCGCGGCTTCGTGGTCGACCAGACCTTCCACGACCAGACCGCGGCCAACGCCACCCGGTTCGCCCGGTTCCCGGCGACCGCCGAGGTGTACCTGCCGGGCGGTCAGGCGCCTGCGGTCGGCAGCACCTTCCGCAACCCCGACCTGGCGCGCGCCTACGCCGAGATCCGCCGCGACGGCGTCGACGCCGTCTACCGCGGCCGGCTCGGGCGGGCGATCGTGCAGACCGCGCGGCACCCGCAGACGGCCGACGGCAGCAGCGTCTACCCCGGGCAGATCACGACGAAGGACCTGCGCGCCTACCGGGCGAAGGTGCTGAAGCCGACCCGCACCACCTACCGCGGGCTCGGTGTCTACGGCATGCCGGTGCCGTCGTCCGGCGGCATCGCCGTGGGCGAGGCGCTCAACCTGCTCGAGGCGTACGACCGGCAGACCGGACGACCGCTGTGGTCGGTCGACGACGTGCAGTACCTGCACCGGTTCGCCGAGGCCACCGCGACGGCCTTCGCCGACCGCGGTCGCTGGGTCGGCGACGTGCGCGGCGTGCCGACGAAGCAGCTGCTGTCGCAGGGGTTCGCGAACGAGCGCGCCTGCACGCTCTTCGACCCCGAGCAGGCGCACGCGCGGCCGATCCCGTTCGGTTCGCCCGACGGCTCGTACTCGTGCGACCCCGCCGGCGGCACGCTGGCCGCGCAGCGCGACGACCACGGCACGACGCACCTGACGGTCGCCGACCGCTGGGGGAACGTGGCGGCCTACACGCTCACCATCGAGCAGACCGGCGGCTCCGGGATCACGGTGCCCGGCTACGGGTTGCTGCTCAACAACGAGCTGACCGACTTCAACTTCGTGCCGACGCAGCCCGGCGTGCCCGACCCGAACCTGCCCGGCCCCGGCAAGCAGCCGCGCTCGTCGATCAGCCCGACCATCGTGACCGACGGCCACCGGCCGGTGCTCGCACTCGGGTCGCCCGGCGGGGCGACGATCATCACCACGGTCGCCCAGGTGCTCACCGAGCACCTCGACCGCGGCCTGCCGCTGGTCGACGCCATCGCTGCGCCGCGGTTGTCGTCGCGCAACGCCGCCACCACGGAGGCCGAGCCGCAGATCTTCGACGGCGCGACCGGCGCGGGCCTGACCGCGCTGGGGCACGACCTCGAGCTGAACCCCGAGATCGGCGCCGCGACCGGCATCCGGTTGCTGGGGCGCAACCGGTTCGAGGCGGCCGCCGAGACGGTGCGGCGCGGCGGCGGCTCGGCGCTGGTCGTGCACCCCGACCGGCGTCCGGTCGCCTCGACGCGCTAGGGCGCCTCGACGCGCAGCACCCGGAACCCCCGGTCGCTCGCGAACCGGGTGACGTCGTGGTCGGGCAGCTGCTCGGCGAGCCAGCGCTGCAGGCTGTCCGACCCCAGGTTCTTCTGCACGACCAGGTAGGCGCTGCCGCCCGCGTCGAGGCGCGGCAGCCAGCGCAGCAGCAGCTCGTGCAGCGCGGGCTTGCCGACGCGGATCGGCGGGTTGCTCCAGAGCGCGGCGAACCGCAGGTCGTCCGGGACGTCGTCCGGCAGGGCGGCGGAGACGCGCACCCCGGCCGCGTCGGCGTTGCGGCGGGTGAGGTCGAGCGCCCGCTCGTTCACGTCGACGGCGTGCACGGTGGCGCCGGGGCTGCGCAGCGCCATGGTCAGCGCGACCGCCCCCCAGCCGCACCCGACATCGAGCAGGTGCCCGGACGCCGGGGGGTCGGGCACGGCTCGCAGCAGCACCTGGGTGCCGGTGTCGAGGCGGTCGGGGCTGAACACGCCGGACGCCGTCTCGAGGGTCAGGTCGTGCTGGTCCAGCCGCACCCGCAGGGCGCGGCGCTGCGCGGCGGAGGCGGGCTCGGCCGTGAAGTAGTGCTCCACGAGAGCAGTCTCCCAGGCGGCGTCGTCGCAGATCGCACCGGAATCCAGTGGTCGCCCCGGGCGTTGACGTGTCAGGTTGGAGACGCACCGCCAGCCGCACCCCACCTGCTTGGAGCCTCGTGAGCCGCAAGACCGGAACCGCCCAGCACGCCGTCGCCGAGGTCGTCGACGCACACGACCTCGCCGGCGGTCCCGACACCGACCCGTTCGACGTGCCCCTGCGCGCTGCCGACGCGGCCCCGGACGTCGACGCGGACGAGACGTACGACGGCGAGCAGCTCGACCTGGAGGAGCGCCGCGCCCTGCGCCGCGTCGCCGGGCTCTCGACCGAGCTGGCCGACGTCACCGAGGTCGAGTACCGCCAGCTGCGGCTGGAGCGCGTCGTGCTGGCCGGCGTCTACGACGGGCAGCCCGCCGCCGCCGAGCTGGGCATGCGGGAGCTCGCGGCGCTGGCCGAGACGGCCGGGTCGCAGGTGCTCGACGCCATGTGGCAGCGGCGCGACCAGCCCGACGCCAGCACGTTCCTCGGGTCGGGCAAGGCCCGCGAGCTGCGTGACGTCGTGGTGGCGACCGGCGCCGACACGGTGGTCTGCGACGGCGAGCTGTCGCCCTCGCAGCGCCGCTCGCTCGAGGACGTCGTGCAGGTCAAGGTCATCGACCGCACCGCGCTGATCCTCGACATCTTCGCCCAGCACGCCAAGAGCCGGGAGGGCAAGGCGCAGGTCGAGCTCGCCCAGCTCGAGTACCTGCTGCCGCGGCTGCGCGGCTGGGGCGAGTCGATGTCGCGCCAGGCGGGTGGCCGGGTCGCCGGCGGTGCGGGCATCGGCTCGCGCGGCCCCGGTGAGACGAAGATCGAGCTCGACCGGCGCCGCATCCGCACCCGGATGGCCAAGCTGCGCCGGCAGATCAAGCACATGAGCACCTCGCGCGAGGTCGGCCGCCACCACCGGCGCGCCCTCCAGGTGCCCTCGGTCGCCATCGCCGGCTACACCAACGCCGGCAAGTCGAGCATCCTCAACCGGCTCACCGGCGCCGGCGTGCTGGTCGAGGACGCGCTCTTCGCGACCCTCGACCCGACCGTGCGCCGCACCCGCACGCCGGACGGCCGCGAGTTCACGCTGTCCGACACCGTCGGGTTCGTGCGCCAGCTGCCGCACCAGCTCGTCGAGGCGTTCCGCTCGACGCTCGAGGAGGTCGCCGAGAGCGACCTGGTGCTGCACGTCGTCGACGGGTCCGACCCCGACCCGGAGGGTCAGATCGCGGCCGTCCGCGAGGTGCTGGCCGACGTCGACGCGCAGAACCTGCCCGAGCTGCTCGTGCTGAACAAGTCCGACGCAGCCGACCCCGAGGTCGTCGACCGGCTGCGCCGCCGCAACCCGACCCTGGTGGTGGTGTCGGCGCGCACCGGCGCCGGCATCGAGGAGCTGCGCGAGCGGGTCACCGAGCTGCTGCCGCACCCGCGCGTCGAGGTCGAGGTGCTGGTGCCGTACGAGCGCGGTGACCTGGTGAGCCGGGTGCACGTCGACGGCGAGGTGCTGGACGAGGAGCACACCGCGGCCGGCACCCGCCTGCGGGCCAGGGTCGGCAGCCGCCTCGCCGCCGAGCTCGAGCCCTACCCGGTGGCCTGACCCGGCCGCGCAGGCACTCCGGTCGTCCACAGGCGGGCGCGGCGGACGACGGGGTGTCGGCCGCCGCGGGTAGATTCGTCCGGTGCCCGAGACCCCCAGCCTGCGCGACCTGCTCGACGCGGCGGTGTCGGGGGTCGGCGGGGTGCAGCGCCCGGGGCAGGTGCAGATGGCCCGGGCGGTCGAGCACGCCGTCGAGGCCGAGGAGCACCTGCTCGTGCAGGCCGGCACCGGCACCGGCAAGTCGCTCGCGTACCTCGTGCCCGCCATCGCGCACGCCGTCGCCACCCGGCGTCCGGCGATCGTCGCGACGGCCACGCTCGCGCTGCAGGCGCAGGTGGTCGACCGCGACCTGCCGCGCATCGCCGACGCCCTCGCCCCCGCGCTCGGCCGGCGTCCGACGTACGGGCTGGTGAAGGGGCGGCGCAACTACCTGTGCCGGCACAAGCTCGTCGGCGGGTTCCCGAACGACGACGAGGACGCGCTGTTCCCGACCTCCACCGCGCGCGCCCAGGCCGCGAGCCGGCTCGGCGACGAGGTGCTGCGGCTGCGCGAGTGGGCCGACGAGACGGCGTCCGGTGACCGCGACGAGCTGGTGCCCGGCGTCTCAGAACGGGCCTGGCGCCAGGTGTCGGTCTCGGCGCACGAGTGCCTCGGCAGCAAGTGCCCGGTGTTCGACGAGTGCTTCGTCGAGCAGGCCCGGTCGGCGGCGCGCGAGAGCGACGTCGTCGTCACCAACCACTCGATCCTCGCCATCGACGCGTTCGAGGGCCGCGCGATCCTGCCCGAGCACGACCTCGTCGTGGTCGACGAGGCGCACGAGCTGGTCGACCGGGTCACCTCCACGATCACCGACGAGCTCACCGGTTCGGTGGTCGAGCGCGCCGCCCGGCGCAGCTCGGCGTTCGCCGACGCAGACGCGCTCGACGGCGCGGGCGAGGCGCTGCGCAGCGCCCTCGAGCTGGTGCAGCCCGGCCGGCTCGCGACGCTGCCGCCGCAGCTGGGCCAGGCGCTCACCCTGGTGCGCGACGCCGCCCGCACCCTGCAGACCGAGCTGAAGCCCGAGCGCGGCGCCGAGGTCGACGGCGCCCGCCAGGTCGCGCGGGCCCAGGTCGACGAGGTGTTCGACGTCGCGCAGCGGCTGCTCGACCAGTCCGAGCACGACGTGATGTGGGTCGGCGACGACCAGCGTCGCGGGCCGGTGCTGCACGTCGCGCCGATCCGGGTGGCGGGCATCCTGCGCGAGCGGCTCTACGGCGACCGCACCGTCGTGCTCACCTCGGCCACCCTCGAGCTCGGCGGCAGCTTCGAGTCGGTCGCCCGCAGCGTGGGTCTCGCCGGGCCTGACGCCCCGCCGTGGCAGGGGCTCGACGTCGGCAGCCCGTTCGACTACCCGAAGCAGGCGATCCTCTACTGCGCCAAGCACCTGCCGCCGCCCGGCCGCGACGGGACGTCCGACGCGGCGATGGACGAGCTGGCCGACCTGGTGCGCGCCGCCGGCGGCCGCACGCTCGGGCTGTTCTCCTCGCGCCGCGCCGCCCAGGCCGCCGCCGAGGCCCTGCGCGAGCGGCTCGACGTGCCGGTGCTCTGCCAGGGCGACGACCAGACGCCGACCCTGGTGCGCGAGTTCGCCCGCGACGCGCGCACCTGCCTGGTCGGCACGCTGTCGCTCTGGCAGGGCGTCGACGTGCCCGGCCCGGCCTGCCAGCTCGTCGTCATCGACCGCATCCCGTTCCCGCGCCCCGACGACCCGCTGATGTCAGCGCGCGCGCAGGCCGTCGCCGACGCCGGCGGCAACGGCTTCATGGCGGTCGCCGCCACCCACGCGGCGCTGCGGCTGGCCCAGGGCGCCGGCCGCCTGGTGCGCTCGGGCGACGACCGCGGCGTCGTCGCGATCCTCGACCCGCGCTTCGCCACGGCCCGCTACGGCTCGTTCCTGCGCGCGTCGCTGCCGCCGTTCTGGCCGACCGCCGACCGCGAGCTGGCGCTCGCC
>NZ_BAAHBM010000023.1:0-41893 GCF_054776675.1 Angustibacter aerolatus | reverse complement strand
GGCTGGTGGGGGCCGGGCCGGGCCGCCGACTGGACCGACGTCGACGCCGCGGTGCGCGTGCTGGCCGAGTCGCTCGGCGTCCGGCTGGAGGTCACGGCCGACCGGCACGCCCCGTGGCACCCCGGTCGCTGCGCCCGGGTGGCGCTGCCGCACGGCACGCTGGTCGGCCACGCCGGCGAGCTCGCGCCCGCGATGCTCGCCGCCCTCGACCTGCCCGAGCGCGCCTGCGCCGCCGAGATCGACCTCGACGTGCTGCTCGCCGCGGTGCCCGACGTCCGCCAGGCGGAGCCGGTGCCCACGCACCCCGTGGCGCTGCGCGACGTCGCGCTCGTCGTCGACGTGTCCGTGCCGGCGGCGGACGTCGAGCGGGCCCTGCGCGAGGGCGGCGGACCGCTGGTCGAGCGGGTGCAGCTCTTCGACGAGTACCGCGGCGACCAGGTGCCGGCGGGCAAGCGGTCGCTCGCCTACCGGCTGGTGCTGCGCGCGCCCGACCGGACGCTGACCGGCGAGGAGGCGGCAGCCGTCAGCGAGGCCGCCGTGGCGCTCGCGGTGCAGCGGACCGGAGCCGAGCAGCGGGTCTGACCGACGGCCGGGTGGTCGTGCATGCTCTTGCGAGACCGTGTATGGTCATGCGCATGGTCAAGGTGGCGGTCGCCGGAGCGAGCGGGTACGCGGGCGGTGAGGTGCTGCGGCTCGTGCTGGGGCACCCCGCGCTCGAGGTCGGGTCGGTGACGGCGGCGAGCAGCGCCGGCAGCCGGCTCGGGGAGCACCACCCGCATCTGCGGCCGCTGGCCGACCGCGTGCTGTCCCCGACCGACGTCGCCGACCTGGCCGAGCACGACGTCGTGGTGCTGGCGCTGCCGCACGGGGCGTCGGCCGAGCTCGCCGAGCAGCTGCCCGACGACGTGGTGGTCCTCGACTGCGGCGCCGACTTCCGGCTCACCGACGCCGCGGCGTGGTCCGCGTTCTACGGCAGCGGGCACGCCGGGTCGTGGCCCTACGGGCTGCCCGAGCTGCCGCTGGCCGGTGGCGGACGCCAGCGCGACGTCCTGGCCGGATCCCGCCGGGTGGCCGTCCCGGGCTGCTACCCCACGGCGGTCTCGCTCGCCCTCGCGCCCGGCTTCGCCGCCGGGCTGCTCGAGCCGGGCGACGTCGTGGTGGTCGCGGCCAGCGGCACCTCCGGCGCGGGCCGGGGCCTGAAGGCCTCGCAGCTCGCCAGCGAGGTCATGGGCTCGATGTCGCCGTACGGCGTGGGCGGGGTGCACCGGCACACGCCGGAGATCGAGCAGAACCTCACCGCGGCCGCCGGGGTGCCGGTCACCGTGTCGTTCACGCCCACGCTGGCGCCGATGCCGCGCGGCATCCTCGCCACCGCCACCGCGCGCGCCCGCCCCGGCACCACGGCTGCCGACGTCCGCACCGCCTGGCACGACGCGTACCGCGACGAGCCGTTCGTCGAGCTGCTCGAGCCGGGGCGCTGGCCGCGCACCGCCGACACCCTGGGGGCGAACACCGTGCACCTGCAGGTCGCGCTCGACGAGCGGGTCGGGCGGGTCGTCGCGGTCGCCGCCGTCGACAACCTCACCAAGGGCACGGCGGGTGCCGCCGTGCAGTGCGCCAACCTCGCGCTCGGGCTGGTCGAGACGACCGGCCTGCCGCTGGTGGGGGTGGCACCGTGAGCGTCACCGCCCCCGCCGGCTTCCGCGCCGCCGGCGTCACCGCCGGGCTCAAGCCCAGCGGCCGGCCCGACGTCGCCCTGGTCGTGAACGACGGGCCCGCGCACGCGGCCGCGGCCGTCTACACGCAGAACCGCTGTGCCGCCCACCCCGTGACCTGGAGCCGCACCGCCAGCGGTGACGGCGTGGTCCGCGCGGTCGTGCTGAACTCCGGCGGCGCCAACTGCTACACCGGTGCCCAGGGCTTCGCCACCACCCACGCCACCGCCGAGCTGGTCGGCGAGCTCGTGGGCGCGGGAGCCGCCGACGTCGTGGTGTGCTCCACCGGCCTGATCGGCGAGCAGCTCGACCGCGACCGGCTCGAGGCCGGCGTCCGCGCCGCCGCGGCGGCGCTCGCGGCCGACGGCGGTGCCGACGCGGCCCGGGCGATCATGACCACCGACACCGTCGACAAGCAGGTGCACGTCGCGGGGGAGGGGTGGTCGGTCGGCGGCATGGCGAAGGGCGCCGGCATGCTCGCGCCGGCGCTCGCCACGATGCTCGTGGTGCTCACCACCGACGCCGAGGTCACCGCCGGCGACTGCGACCGGGCGTTGCGCGCGGCCACCCGCGTCACCTTCGACCGGCTCGACTCCGACGGGTGCCAGTCCACGAACGACACCGTGCTGCTCATGGCCAGCGGCGCGTCCGGCGTCCGGCCCGACCCTGCGGCCTTCGACGACGCGGTGCGCGCCGCCTGCCACGACCTGGCGCAGCAGCTGGTGCGCGACGCCGAGGGCGCCGACCACGACATCGCCATCGAGGTGCGGCACGCCGCCACCGAGGACGACGCGGTCGAGGTGGGCCGCTCGATCGCGCGCAGCAACCTGTTCAAGGCCGCGGTCTTCGGCCGCGACCCCAACTGGGGCCGCATCCTGGCCGCCGTGGGCACGACGTCCGCCGCGTTCGAGCCGCACACCCTCGACGTCGCGGTGAACGGCGTGCAGATCTGCGTCGGCGGCGAGCCGGGGGCCTCGCGCGACCTGGTCGACCTCGAGCCGCGCGCGGTGCAGGTCACCGTCGACCTGCACGCGGGCGACGCCACCGCGACGGTCTGGACGAACGACCTGACGCACGCGTACGTGCACGAGAACTCGGCGTACTCGACGTGACCGGCCGCTGGGGCACCACCCGGGTGATGCGCGCCGACGACCCGGCGTGGGACGCCACCCGTGCGGGCGTGCTGGTCGACGCGCTGCCGTGGCTGCAGGAGTTCCACGGGCAGGTCGTCGTCGTCAAGTACGGCGGCAACGCGATGATCGACGACGAGCTGAAGCGCGCGTTCGCCCAGGACATCGTGTTCATGCGGCACGTGGGCATGCGACCGGTGATCGTGCACGGGGGCGGCCCGCAGGTCAGCTCGATGCTGGCGCGCCTGGGCATCGACAGCGAGTTCCGGGGCGGGCTGCGGGTCACCACGCCCGAGGCCATCGAGGTGGTGCGCATGGTGCTCGTCGGCCAGGTGGCGCGCGAGCTCGTCGGCCTGGTCAACGAGCACGCGCCGCTCGCCGTGGGCATGTCCGGCGAGGACGGCGGCCTGTTCCGGGCCGAGCGCACGATGCCGGTCGTCGACGGCGAGCCGGTCGACGTCGGGCTGGTCGGCGACGTGGTGTCGGTGCGGCCAGGAGCGGTGCTCGACCTGGTCGAGGCCGGACGCATCCCGGTGGTGTCGAGCGTGGCGCCCGACGCCGACGGGCAGGTGCTGAACGTCAACGCCGACACCGCCGCAGCGGCCCTCGCGGTGGCGCTCGGTGCGCTGAAGCTCGTCGTGCTGACCGACGTCGAGGGGCTCTACAGCGACTGGCCCGACCGCTCGTCGCTGGTGCAGCAGATCGGTGCCGACGAGCTCGAGTCGGTGATGCCGCAGATCGACTCCGGCATGCGACCGAAGATGGCGGCCTGCCTGCGCGCGGTGCGGGGTGGCGTCGACCGCGCGACCGTGGTCGACGGGCGGCTGCCGCACGCGCTGCTGCTCGAGATGCTCAGCAGCGAAGGCACCGGGACGATGGTGAGGTTGACGTGACGCAACACAGCGAGGTGCTGCCGGTGACGGGCGGCGACCTGGTGTCGGACGACTGGTTGCAGCGGTACACCGCGGCGATCATGCCCACCTACGGTGTGCCGCAACGTGTCCTGGTCCGCGGCGACGGCGCCTACGTGTGGGACGCGGACGGCCGCCGCTACCTCGATCTGCTCGGTGGCATCGCGACCAACGCGCTGGGCCACGCGCACCCGACGCTGGTGGGTGCGGTGACGGCCCAGCTGTCGACCCTCGGCCACGTCTCCAACTTCTTCGCCAGCGCGCCCCAGGTCGCGCTCGCCGAGCGGTTGCTGCAGCTGCTCGCCGCCCCTGCCGGCTCGAAGGTGTTCTTCGGCAACAGCGGCGCCGAGGCGAACGAGGGTGCGTTCAAGGTCGCCCGCCGCACCGGCCGCCCCACGATCCTGGCCCTCGAGGGCGGCTTCCACGGCCGCACCCTCGGCGCCCTGGCGCTGACGCACAAGCCCGCCTACCGCGAGCCGTTCGAGCCGCTCCCGGGTGGCGTGGTGCACCTGCCGTTCGGCGACCTCGGCGCGCTCGAGGCCGCCCTGGTCGGTGACGCCGGGCAGCACGTCGCCGCGCTGGTCGTCGAGGCCGTGCAGGGTGAGGGCGGCGTCCGGCCCCTGCCGCCCGGCTACCTGGCGGCCGCCCGCCGGCTGACCACCGCGGCCGGTGCGCTGCTGGTGGTCGACGAGGTGCAGACCGGCGTGGGCCGCACCGGCGCCTGGTTCGCGCACACCCGGCACGGCGTCGTCCCCGACGTCGTGACGCTCGCCAAGGGGCTCGGCGGGGGTGTGCCGATCGGTGCGGTGGTGACGCTGGGGGAGCGGGCGTCGACGCTGCTGGGTGCCGGTCAGCACGGCTCGACGTTCGGCGGCAACCCGGTGTCGGCCGCCGCGGCGCTGGCCACCCTGCACGTGATCGAGCGCGACGACCTGCTTCGGCAGGCCACCGAGGTCGGCGCCCACCTGGTGCGCGGCGTCGAGGGTCTCGGCCACCCGCTGGTGCAGGGCGTGCGGGGCGAGGGGCTGCTGCTCGGCATCCAGCTCACGCGACCCGTCGCCGCGCAGGTGGTGGTCGCGGCACTCGAGGCCGGGGTCGTGATGAACGCCGTGGCACCCGAGGTCGTCCGCCTGGCCCCGCCGCTGGTGCTCACCCACCAGCAGGCCGACGAGTTCCTCGCCGTGCTGCCGCACGCACTCGACGTGGCGACGGCCCCCACCGACGGAAGGGACGACTGATGCCCCGGCACTTCCTGCGCGACGACGACCTCGCCCCCGACGAGCTGGTCGAGGTGCTCGACCTCGCCGACCAGGTGCGCGAGGAGCCGTTCTCGCTGCGCCCGCTGGAAGGCCCGCGCTCCGTGGCCGTGCTGTTCGACAAGCCGTCGACGCGCACCCGGGTCTCGTTCGCTGCCGGCATCGCGCAGCTCGGCGGGTACCCGATGGTCATCGACACCGGCACCACGCAGCTCGGCCGCGGTGAACCGGCCGAGGACACCATCCGCGTGCTCGACCGCCAGGTGGCGGCGGTGGTCTACCGCACGTTCGCCCAGCAGCGGCTGGTGGACATGGCGCGGGTCAGCCGGGTACCGGTCGTGAACGCGCTGACCGACGCGTTCCACCCGTGCCAGGTGCTGGCCGACCTGCAGACCGTCCGTCGGCACAAGCGGTCGCTGGCCGACCTGACGCTGGCCTACCTCGGTGACGGCGCCAACAACATGTCGCACTCCTACCTGCTCGGCTGCGCCACCGCGGGCATGCACGTGCGCGTGGGCGCGCCGGCGTCGCACGCTCCCAACCCGGCCGTGGTCGACCGCGCCCGGCAGATCGCGGCCACGACCGGCGGGTCCGTGGTGGTCACCGACTCGGCCGAGGCGGCCGCCGACGGCGCCGACGTCCTCGCCACCGACACCTGGGTGTCGATGGGCCAGGAGGCTGCGAAGGCCGATCGCACCGACGCCACCGGGCCGTTCGCGCCCTACGCCGTCACGTCGGCGCTGCTGAAGACGGCGGCGGTCGACGCGGTCGTGCTGCACTGCCTGCCCGCGTACCGCGGCCTCGAGATCGACGCCGAGGTCATCGACGGCCCGCAGTCCGTCGTGTGGGACGAGGCCGAGAACCGGCTGCACGCCCAGAAGGCGCTCCTCGTCTGGCTGCTGGAGCGCTCGTGATCCCGCAGACGAAGGCGGCGCGGCAGCAACGAATCAGCGACCTGCTCGGTCGCGAGGCGGTCCGGTCGCAGACCCAGCTCGCGCAGCTGCTCGCCGCCGACGGCATCGAGGTGACGCAGGCGACCCTGTCGCGCGACCTCGTGCAGATGGGCGCCGTGCGGGTGCGTGCCGACGGCGGCCTGGTCTACGCGGTACCCGGCGAGGGCGGCGACCGCACGCCCCGCCCCGGTGACGGCCTGGCCGACGCGCGGCTGTCGAAGGTCGCCACCGAGGTGCTGGTGAGCGCCGAGGCGTCCGGCAACCTGGTGGTGCTGCGCACCCCGCCGGGCGCCGCGAACTACCTGGCCAGCGCCCTCGACCACGCCGAGCTGCCCGACCTGCTGGGGACCATCGGCGGCGACGACACCGTGCTGCTCATCACCCGCGCCGTCGACGGCGGCGCGGCGCTGGCCACCGAGCTGCTGTCCCTGGCCGAGCGCGACCACGCGACCATCGACATCGTGGTCCCCGCACCCGCCGCGGTGGCCTTCACCGACACCACCACCGGCACCGACGCACCGACCGACGCGCCGACCGTCCGAGACGAGGAACTCACGTGAGCAAGGTCCTGACCTCCCTGCCAGCCGGCGAGCGCGTCGGCATCGCCTTCAGCGGAGGGCTCGACACGTCGGTGGCGGTGGCGTGGATGCGCGAGCAGGGCGCGGTGCCCTGCACCTACACCGCCGACATCGGCCAGTACGACGAGCCGGACGTCAGCGGCGTGCCGCAGCGCGCGCTCCAGTACGGTGCCGAGCTGGCGCGCGTCGTCGACTGCCGTGCGGCACTGGTCGAGGAGGGGCTGGCGGCGCTGGCGTGCGGCGCCTTCCACATCCGGTCCGGCGGGCGCACGTACTTCAACACCACCCCGCTCGGCCGCGCGGTCACCGGCACGCTGCTGGTGCGCTCCATGCACGAGGACGGCGTCGAGATCTGGGGCGACGGGTCGACGTTCAAGGGCAACGACATCGAGCGCTTCTACCGCTACGGCCTGTTGGCCAACCCGTCCCTGCGCATCTACAAGCCCTGGCTCGACCCGCGCTTCGTCGAGGAGCTGGGCGGTCGCGCCGAGATGAGCCGCTGGCTCACCGACCACGGCCTGCCCTACCGCGACAGCGCCGAGAAGGCGTACTCCACCGACGCCAACATCTGGGGCGCCACCCACGAGGCGAAGACCCTCGAGCACCTCGACGTCCCGCTCGAGACCGTCGAGCCGATCATGGGCGTCCGCTTCTGGGACCAGTCCGTGGCCATCGAGCCCGAGGACGTCACCGTGCGGTTCGAGGCGGGGCGGCCGGTCGCGATCGACGGCACCCGCTACGACGACCCGGTGGCCCTGGTGCAGGCGGCGAACGCGGTCGGCGGTCGCCACGGGCTCGGCATGTCCGACCAGATCGAGAACCGCATCATCGAGGCCAAGAGCCGCGGGGTGTACGAGGCGCCGGGCATGGCGCTGCTGTGGACCGCGTACGAGCGGCTGCTGAACGCGGTGCACAACGAGGACACCATCGCGAACTACCACGCCCACGGCCGCCGGCTGGGCCGGCTGCTCTACGAGGGACGCTGGCTCGACCCGCAGTCGCTGATGCTGCGCGAGTCGATCCAGCGCTGGATCGCCTCCGTCGTCACCGGCGAGGTGACGCTGCGGCTGCGGCGCGGCGAGGACTACACCGTCCTGCGCACCGAGGGACCGGCGTTCTCGTACCACCCCGACAAGCTGTCGATGGAGCGCACCGAGAACGCGGTGTTCGGTCCCACCGACCGCATCGGGCAGCTGACCATGCGCAACCTCGACATCGCCGACTCCCGCGCGCTCCTGGAGCACTACGCGGGCCAGCCGCTCGACCAGGGGCAGGTGCTCGTCGAGCACGGCACGCTGTTCGGGGCGCTGCCGGCGGGCGGTGCCGACCGCATCACGGCCAACCCGGGCCTGGCCGACGACGCGGCCGCGCTCGACCACGCCGCGATGGAGGCGGGCACCGACTGATGACCGACAGCACACGCAGCGAGACGAACGAGGGCGCGCTCTGGGGAGGTCGCTTCAGCGGCGGCCCCGCCGACGCGCTGGCCGCGCTCAGCCGCAGCACGCACTTCGACTGGCGGCTGGCGCGGCACGACCTCGCCGCGTCGCGGGCTCACGCGCGGGTGCTGCACGCCGCGGGGCTGCTCGACGACGACCAGCTGGCCGGCATGCTCGACGCCCTGCGCCGGCTCGACGACGACGTGGCCAGCGGCGCGTTCGGGTTCCTGCCCGACGACGAGGACGTGCACAGCGCGCTCGAGCGCGGGCTGCTCGAACGGGCCGGTGACGACCTCGGCGGTCGGTTGCGCGCCGGTCGCAGCCGCAACGACCAGATCGCCACGCTCGTGCGCTCGTGGGCGCGCGAGCACGCGCGGGTCGTCGCCGGTCTGCTGCTCGACGTGGTCGCGGCGCTGATCGAGCAGGCGGCCGCGCACCCGGGGGCGCCGATGCCGGGGCGCACGCACCTGCAGCACGCCCAGCCGGTGCTGCTGGCGCACCACCTGCTCGCGCACGCCTGGCCGATGCTGCGCGACGTCGACCGGTTGCGCGACTGGGACGCACGGGCCGCGGTGTCGCCGTACGGCTCGGGTGCGCTGGCCGGCTCGTCGCTGGGGCTCGACCCCGCGGCCGTGGCCGCCGACCTCGGCTTCGACCGGCCGTCCGAGAACAGCATCGACGGCACCGCGGCGCGCGACGTCGTCGCCGAGCTCGCGTTCGTCACGGCGATGATCGGCGTCGACCTGTCGCGGCTGGCCGAGGAGGTCGTGCTCTGGGCCACTCGCGAGTTCTCGTTCGTCACGCTCGACGACGCCTACTCGACCGGGTCGAGCATCATGCCGCAGAAGAAGAACCCGGACGTCGCCGAGCTGGCCCGCGGCAAGGCCGGCCGGCTGGTCGGCGACCTGACGGGTCTGCTGACGACGCTCAAGGGCCTGCCGCTCGCCTACAACCGTGACCTGCAGGAGGACAAGGAACCGGTCTTCGACGCGGTCGACACGCTGGAGGTGCTGCTGCCGGCGGTGAGCGGCATGGTCGCGACCCTGGTGTTCCACACCGCGCGGATGGCCGAGCTCGCGCCGCAGGGGTTCGCGCTCGCGACCGACGTCGCCGAGTGGCTGGTGCGGCAGGGCGTCCCGTTCCGGGTCGCGCACGAGCTCGCCGGCGCGTGCGTGCGCGAGTGCGAGCGGCGGGGGATCGAGCTGTGGGACCTCTCGGACGACGACCTCGCCGCGATCTCGCCGCACCTGACGCCGGACGTGCGCGGGGTGCTCAGCGTCGAGGGGTCGCTGGCGTCGCGCGACGCCGTCGGGGGCACCGCGCCGGCCCGGGTCGCCGAGCAGCTCGACCAGGCGCGCGCGGCGCTCGCGGCCCAGCGCGGCTGGGCCACGACGTCGGTGCCGGTCCGGTCGTGACCCGGCGGGGTCGGTGACGGCCGCGGCTGGGGCAGCCCCGCCCCGGCTGGCGTGGAACCGCCGCGCGGACGAGGTGGCTCCGCTGCTGCTGGGCAGGGTGGTCGAGCACCGTTCGCCCGCAGGCCTCGTGGCGGTGCGGCTCACCGAGGTGGAGGCGTACCTCGGCCCGGGCGACCCCGGCTCGCACGCGCGCGCCGGCCTGACGCCGCGCACCGCGGTCATGTTCGGCCCGCCCGCCCGCCTGTACGTGTACTTCTCGTACGGCATGCACTGGTGCGTCAACCTGGTGTGCTCGCCCGACGGCGAGGCCTCGGCGGTGCTGCTCCGAGCCGGCGAGGTGGTGCGCGGGCACGAGCTGGCCCGAGCCCGGCGTCCCGCGGCGAAGCACGACCGCGACCTGGCGCGCGGTCCGGCCCGGCTCGCCCAGGCGCTGGGCGTCGACAAGGCGCTGGACGGCGTCGCGCTCGGTGACGCGGTGCGGGTGCGGCCGGGCCGGGCGACGTCCGCGGTGCGCACCGGCCCGCGGGTGGGGGTCAGCGGGCCGGGCGGAGACGGCACCGCCTACCCGCTGCGCTTCTGGCTCGACGGCGAGCCCACGGTGTCCGCGTACCGGCCGGGCGTCGTGCGCAACCGCGTGGCTCCCTGACGGTCCATGCGGCAGGCTGGGTGCGGCGTCCACCGGGGCGCGGTGACTGGACGGAGGACGACGTGAGCGGCGACATCCTGGACGAGCTGCGGTGGCGGGGGTTGGTGGCGCAGTCCACCGACGAGACCGCGCTGCGCGACGCGCTCGCGGCAGGACCGGTCACGTTCTACGTCGGCTTCGACCCCACTGCGCCGTCCTTGCACATGGGCAACCTGGTGCAGCTGCTGCTCGCTCGGCACCTGCAGCGCGCCGGGCACCGGGCCATCTGCCTGGTCGGGGGCAGCACCGGGTTGATCGGCGACCCCAAGTCGACGTCGGAGCGCACGCTGAACGCCCCCGAGGTGGTGGCCGAGTGGGTCGACCGCATCCAGCAGCAGGTGCGCCCGTTCCTCGACTTCGAGGGCGCGAACCCCGCGGTGGTGGTGAACAACCTCGACTGGACGGCGCCCATCTCGGCGCTGGAGTTCCTGCGTGACGTCGGCAAGCACTTCCGGGTCGGCACGATGCTGCGCAAGGACGCCGTCGCGGCGCGGCTCAACAGCGACGAGGGCATCAGCTACACCGAGTTCAGCTACCAGATCCTGCAGGGGCTCGACTACCTCGAGCTGTACCGGGCCCACGGCTGCACGCTGCAGACCGGCGGGCAGGACCAGTGGGGCAACCTCACCGCGGGCGTCGACCTGATCCGCAAGGTCGAGGGCGCGGCCGTGCACGTGCTGACCACGCCGCTGGTCACGAAGGCCGACGGCACGAAGTTCGGCAAGACCGAGGGCGGCACGGTGTGGCTCGACCCGGCCATGACCTCGCCGTACGCCTTCTACCAGTTCTGGCTCAACGTCGAGGACGCCTCCGTCCTGGGGTACCTGCGGGTGTTCACCGACCGCGGCCGGGAGCAGCTGGCCGACCTCGAGCGCGAGCTCACCGAGCGGCCCTTCGCCAGGGTGGCGCAGCGGACGCTCGCGGAGGACGTCACGACCCTGGTGCACGGGGCTGCCGTGACGGCGTCCGTGGTGGCGGCCAGCCAGGCGCTGTTCGGGCGGGGAGATCTCGACGTCCTCGACGAGCGCACCCTCGCCGACGCGACCGCGGAGCTGCCGAGTGCCCCCGTGGCGGTGGGGACGCCCGTGGTGCAGGCGCTGGTCGACACCGGCCTGGCCGCAGGCCGCGGTGCCGCCCGCCGCACGATCGAGGAGGGCGGGGTGTCGGTGAACAACGCGCGGGTGAGCGACGTCGACGCTGTCCTGACGCAGGAGCAGCTCCTGCACGGGCGGTTCGTGCTGCTGCGCCGCGGTCGGCGCACGCTCGCCGCAGGGGTGGCGGCGGGTGCTCCCGAGCACGCGGACGACGCGTCCGGGTGAACGGACGGCGCTGCCGCGGGGGGCGATTTGACGTCTCGCAGAACGCCCCCGTAATGTTCTCGACGTCAGCCCGACAGGGAGGAACGGACACCGAGAGGTGGCCGGTCTCGCGGGAAGACCCCTCGCAGCGCCGGGTACGTCCCGGGGGCTGATCGCGGCTCTCGAGCCCGGTCAGCCGGCCCACCAGGGCCTGCTAGAGTGGAGCACGACCCCAACGGAGTTCGCAACGACGAGGTCTTGGCCTACGGCCGGAACCGAGTTTGAACGGCTCGACGCGGGTCTGCTACGTTAGAACGGTTGCCCCGACGGAGAGCTGAGAGGCTCGAAGCGGTGCGCGTCCGATCCTTGAGAACTCAACAGCGTGCCAAATCAATGCCAAACAACCTCGTCACGAGGTCAGGCAGCGGAGAGCCACTCGGCTCCGAGCGACTGATCTCGAGACATCCTTTGGTATAGAACGAGCGGCCCACGTGGTCGCTCGACTTCTAGCCATGATCAGAGTCCTTCGGGGCTCGGTCTTCAGAGATGTCGTACCTGCGCCAGCGCGGGTACGAAAAGACATCAACGGAGAGTTTGATCCTGGCTCAGGACGAACGCTGGCGGCGTGCTTAACACATGCAAGTCGAACGGTGACCTCGGAGCTTGCTCCGGGCGATCAGTGGCGAACGGGTGAGTAACACGTGAGTAACCTGCCCCTGGCTCTGGGATAACCTCGGGAAACCGAAGCTAATACCGGATACGACACAGACAGGCATCTGTACTGTGTGGAAAGTTTTTCGGCTAGGGATGGACTCGCGGCCTATCAGCTTGTTGGTGGGGTAATGGCCTACCAAGGCGACGACGGGTAGCCGGCCTGAGAGGGCGACCGGCCACACTGGGACTGAGACACGGCCCAGACTCCTACGGGAGGCAGCAGTGGGGAATATTGCGCAATGGGCGAAAGCCTGACGCAGCGACGCCGCGTGAGGGATGAAGGCCTTCGGGTTGTAAACCTCTTTCAGCAGGGAAGAAGCGAAAGTGACGGTACCTGCAGAAGAAGCACCGGCTAACTACGTGCCAGCAGCCGCGGTAATACGTAGGGTGCAAGCGTTGTCCGGAATTATTGGGCGTAAAGAGCTCGTAGGCGGTCTGTCGCGTCTGCTGTGAAAACCCAGGGCTTAACCCTGGGCCTGCAGTGGGTACGGGCAGACTAGAGTGCGGTAGGGGAGATCGGAATTCCTGGTGTAGCGGTGAAATGCGCAGATATCAGGAGGAACACCGGTGGCGAAGGCGGATCTCTGGGCCGTAACTGACGCTGAGGAGCGAAAGCATGGGGAGCGAACAGGATTAGATACCCTGGTAGTCCATGCCGTAAACGTTGGGCGCTAGGTGTGGGGCTCATTCCACGAGTTCTGTGCCGCAGCAAACGCATTAAGCGCCCCGCCTGGGGAGTACGGCCGCAAGGCTAAAACTCAAAGGAATTGACGGGGGCCCGCACAAGCGGCGGAGCATGCGGATTAATTCGATGCAACGCGAAGAACCTTACCAAGGCTTGACATACAGGGTAATCCGGCAGAAACGTCGGGTCCGCAAGGGATCCTGTACAGGTGGTGCATGGTTGTCGTCAGCTCGTGTCGTGAGATGTTGGGTTAAGTCCCGCAACGAGCGCAACCCTCGTTCTATGTTGCCAGCGCGTAATGGCGGGGACTCATAGGAGACTGCCGGGGTCAACTCGGAGGAAGGTGGGGATGAGGTCAAATCATCATGCCCCTTATGTCTTGGGCTTCACGCATGCTACAATGGCCGGTACAAAGGGCTGCGAAACCGCAAGGTGGAGCGAATCCCAAAAAACCGGTCTCAGTTCGGATTGGGGTCTGCAACTCGACCCCATGAAGTCGGAGTCGCTAGTAATCGCAGATCAGCAACGCTGCGGTGAATACGTTCCCGGGCCTTGTACACACCGCCCGTCAAGTCACGAAAGTCGGTAACACCCGAAGCCGGTGGCCCAACCCTTGTGGAGGGAGCCGTCGAAGGTGGGACTGGCGATTGGGACTAAGTCGTAACAAGGTAGCCGTACCGGAAGGTGCGGCTGGATCACCTCCTTTCTAAGGAGCATCTGGCGCCGGCTCTGCTGGCGTCCAGGCCCATGCCTCGGGCGTACGTCTCGAGGATGGAGCTCAAGGGTGGAACATTGATTCTGTGGCGACGATCTGACCAAGTACATCTTAGTACAGCTCTTCGGAGCAGGAACCTGATGTAGGAGAGACGATCGGAGTCCGGCACGCTGTTGGGTCCTGAGGGACCGGGCTTCACGCCTGACCTCAGCGACATCGGGCCCTTCGGGGCCTTGTCGTGCGGACCGACCTTCCCGGATGAACCACTCACACTGGTGAGCAGGCGCTGGCAAGGGGTCGAGAGCCGCCCGTACCTTGAGAACTGCACAGTGGACGCGAGCATCTGTATTTGTGGCCAAAGTTAATAAGGGCACACGGTGGATGCCTAGGCACTAGGAACCGAAGAAGGACGTAGGAACCTGCGATAAGCCTTGGGGAGCTGGTAACCGAGCTGTGATCCAAGGATTTCCGAATGGGGAAACCCGGCTGGAGTCATGTCCAGTCACCCACGCCTGAACACATAGGGCGTGCGGAGGGAACGTGGGGAAGTGAAACATCTCAGTACCCACAGGAAGAGAAAGCAACCGCGATTCCGTGAGTAGTGGCGAGCGAAAGCGGAAGAGGCTAAACCGAGCATGTGTGATAGCCGGCAGGCGTTGCATGTTCGGGGTCGTGGGACCTCTTGGTCAGTTCTGCCGAACTGGCAATGAGTTACAAAATCGCGTCATAGTCGAAGGGCATTGAAAGGCCCGGCACAGAGGGTGGCACCCCCGTAGACGAAATGGCGCGATCTCATAAGAGGGATCCCAAGTAGCACGGGGCCCGAGAAATCCCGTGCGAATCTGGCAGGACCACCTGCTAAGCCTAAATATTCCCTAGTGACCGATAGCGGACAAGTACCGTGAGGGAAAGGTGAAAAGTACCCCGGGAGGGGAGTGAAATAGTACCTGAAACCGTGTGCTTACAAACCGTCGGAGCCTCCCTAGCAGGGGTGACGGCGTGCCTTTTGAAGAATGAGCCTGCGAGTTAGCGTTATGTGGCGAGGTTAACCCGTGTGGGGGAGCCGTAGCGAAAGCGAGTCCGAACAGGGCGTGCAGTCGCATGATCTAGACCCGAAGCGGAGTGATCTACCCATGGCCAGGTTGAAGCGCGGGTAAGACCGCGTGGAGGACCGAACCCACCAGGGTTGAAAACCTGGGGGATGAGCTGTGGGTAGGGGTGAAAGGCCAATCAAACTCCGTGATAGCTGGTTCTCCCCGAAATGCATTTAGGTGCAGCGTCACGTGTTTCTTGCCGGAGGTAGAGCTACTGGATGGCTAATGGGCCCTACAAGGTTACTGACGTCAGCCAAACTCCGAATGCCGGTAAGTGAGAGCGTGGCAGTGAGACTGTGGGGGATAAGCTCCATAGTCGAGAGGGAAACAGCCCAGACCACCAGCTAAGGCCCCTAAGCGTGTGCTAAGTGGGAAAGGATGTGGAGTTGCACAGACAACCAGGAGGTTGGCTTAGAAGCAGCCACCCTTGAAAGAGTGCGTAATAGCTCACTGGTCAAGTGATTCCGCGCCGACAATGTAGCGGGGCTCAAGCACACCGCCGAAGCTGTGGCATTCACACTTTGCCCGGCCAACTCCTTGAGGGTTGGTCCAAGCGTGTGGATGGGTAGGGGAGCGTCGTGTGGCGAGAGAAGCGGCGGAGTGATCCAGCCGTGGACGCCACACGAGTGAGAATGCAGGCATGAGTAGCGAATGACGGGCGAGAAACCCGTCCGCCGAATGATCAAGGGTTCCAGGGTCAAGCTAATCTGCCCTGGGTAAGTCGGGACCTAAGGCGAGGCCGACAGGCGTAGTCGATGGACAACGGGTTGATATTCCCGTACCGGCGAAGAACCGCCCATGCTGAACCTTGTGATGCTAAGCGCCTGAAACTGGCCGGCTCTTCGGAGCCAGCACAGCGGAGCGCGCGACCCGAGCAAGTAGTAGGCAAGCGATGGAGTGACGCAGGAAGGTAGCCTCCGCGTGGCGATGGTAGTCCACGTCCAAGAGCGTAGGGCGAGGTATAGGCAAATCCGTACCTCACATAGCCTGAGACTCGATAGTGACCGCGATAGCGGGAAGCAGGGTGATCCTATGCTGCCAAGAAAAGCTTCTAGCGAGGTTCGAGCCGCCCGTACCCCAAACCGACTCAGGTGATCAGGTAGAGAATACCAAGGCGATCGAGTGAATCGTGGTTAAGGAACTCGGCAAAATGCCCCCGTAACTTCGGGAGAAGGGGGGCCGGATGGGTGAAGGGACTTGCTCCCTAGCCCTGATGGCCGCAGAGACCAGGGAGAAGCGACTGTTTACTAAAAACACAGGTCCGTGCGAAGTCGCAAGACGATGTATACGGACTGACGCCTGCCCGGTGCTGGAACGTTAAGGGGACGGGTTAGCCGCAAGGCGAAGCTCAGAACTTAAGCGCCAGTAAACGGCGGTGGTAACTATAACCATCCTAAGGTAGCGAAATTCCTTGTCGGGTAAGTTCCGACCTGCACGAATGGCGTAACGACTTCTCCGCTGTCTCAACCGCGAACTCGGCGAAATTGCACTACGAGTAAAGATGCTCGTTACGCGCAGCAGGACGGAAAGACCCCGGGACCTTTACTATAGTTTGGTATTGGTGTTCGGTACGGCTTGTGTAGGATAGGTGGGAGACTGTGAAGCCGGCACGCCAGTGTCGGTGGAGTCAACGTTGAAATACCACTCTGGTCGTTCTGGATATCTAACCTCGGTCCGTGATCCGGATCAGGGACAGTGCCTGATGGGTAGTTTAACTGGGGCGGTTGCCTCCTAAAATGTAACGGAGGCGCTCAAAGGTTCCCTCAGCCTGGTTGGCAATCAGGTTTCGAGTGTAAGTGCACAAGGGAGCTTGACTGCGAGAGAGACATCTCGAGCAGGGACGAAAGTCGGAACTAGTGACCCTGCGGTGGCTTGTGGAAGCGCCGTGGCTCAACGGATAAAAGGTACCCCGGGGATAACAGGCTGATCTTGCCCAAGAGTCCATATCGACGGCATGGTTTGGCACCTCGATGTCGGCTCGTCGCATCCTGGGGCTGGAGTAGGTCCCAAGGGTTGGGCTGTTCGCCCATTAAAGCGGTACGCGAGCTGGGTTTAGAACGTCGTGAGACAGTTCGGTCCCTATCCGCTGTGCGCGTAGGAAACTTGAGAAGGGCTGTCCCTAGTACGAGAGGACCGGGATGGACGAACCTCTGGTGTGTCAGTTGTTCCGCCAGGAGCACCGCTGATTAGCTACGTTCGGAAGTGATAACCGCTGAAAGCATCTAAGCGGGAAGCACGCTTCAAGATGAGGTTTCCATGGGGTGTTCCCCGAGAGGCTCCCAGCTAGACTACTGGGTTGATAGGCCGGATGTGGAAGTGCAGTAATGCATGCAGCTGACCGGTACTAATAAGCCGATAACTTTTCTACAAATACGCTACGCGTCCACTGTGCGGTTCCCGAGATGCGGTCGGATCATCGACTGTGACATCTCCATAGAGTTTCGGCGGTCATAGCGTTGGGGAAACGCCCGGCTCCATTCCGAACCCGGAAGCTAAGCCCAACTGCGCCGATGGTACTGCGAGGGGGACCTCGTGGGAGAGTAGGACGCCGCCGGACATCTTTTCGAGACGGCCACCCGGTTCACCGGGTGGCCGTCTTGTCATGTCTGGACATCGCTGGTTCGCTCGCGCGAACACTGCACCGCCGAAACGAGGAGCATGACCGTGGCTCGAGCTGACGACGACCGAGACGAGCAGAAGTCTCAGAGCAGCCGGCCGGATCGCGCGCCCAGCACACGAGATGCTGCTAGCGGCGCCGCATCCCCTGACCGTTCCCGCCGTGAGGCGGCCCCCGCGGAGCGTCGTGATGCTTCGCGCGGTCGTGGTGCTGGACCCGATCGGAGCGGGGAGGGTCGCCCAGCGCGAACGGATGCTTCGTCGTCTGCTCGGGGTGGTCGAGATCGCGGCGCTGCGCGCGGTGGGCCCAGCGGAGGTGCGCGAAGCAGTCGGGACGAACAGGGGCGACAGGCCGTCGGCTCTGGCGGTCGCGACACCGGCCGCGGGAACGGCCGCGCTGCTGGTCGCGGTGACGATCGGGTCGTCGGCTCTGCTGGTGGAGCGCCTCGCCGTGAGCGTCCGAGCGGTCCCCAGGCGGGTGACCGCAGTGGCACAGCCTCCTGGCGGGATCGTGCACCTGGAGGCACGACCGACGGCGGCCGGTCGTCCGGTGAAGCGACCCGTGGTGCCTCCGGGGCGCGCGAGCAGCGGCCCAACCGATCCGTCGGTCAGGCGGGGAGCAACCGCACCTGGTCGGACCGGTCTGCTGGGAGCAGCCCCAGGCGTTCGGGCGCCGATGCCTCCCCGGGGCGCGGCCCGGACGCCAGGCGCGCCGACGCGGCTCGTGACGAGCGCGGTGGCTCGCGCGGCGAGGGTCCTCGGAAAGGTGGCGGCGGAGCGCGACGCGGTCCGTCGGGTGCTGGCGGTGGATCCTCGTCGGAGTCCCGTGGTCCGCGCGGACCCTGGTCCCGCGATGCCGGTCCCCGCAGCAGTGCGTCGGGCGGCGCCCGCGACGCCGGTCGCCGCGACGTCCGGGCGGGAGACGGACCGCAGCGTGGCCGTCCCACGAACTCGTCCACATCGGGGCGTGCGGACGCCCCCCGCAGCTCGTGGCGCGACGCCGGCTCTGGCCCCGACCGCGGCCGGCGGACGGAACGACCGAGCGGGCAGCGTCCGGTGGAGCGGTCGCGCGGCGGCGAGCGCGGTGACCGCAACGACCGCGAGGGCGTCCTCGGTGGCCCGCGTCGTGAGGGCCCCCCGGAGCCGCGGCTGCCCGACGACGTCACGTTCAACGACCTCGATCGCAGCGTCCGCGCCCAGCTGCGGTCGCTGACGAAGGCGAACGCCGAGGCCGTCGCGAAGTTCCTGGTCATGGTGCAGCGCACGCTGCCCGACGACCCGCAGGCTGCGTACGCGTTCGCGATGGCGGCGCAGCGGCGGGCCGGTCGCGTGGCGGTCGTGCGAGAGGTCGCGGGTGTCGCCGCGTACCACGCGGGACTCTGGGCGGAGGCCCTGAGCGAGCTGCGCACCGCCCGCCGGATGAGCGGCTCGTCGCACCAGCTCCCGCTGATGGCCGACGCCGAGCGTGGGCTCGGGCGACCCGAGCGTGCGCTCGAGCTCTCGACGTCACCGGAGGCCGCGACGCTCGCGCCGGAGGAGCAGCTCGAGCTCGCCATCGTCGTCTCGGGTGCCCGGCGTGACCTCGGGCAGCCGGAGGCGGGGGTGCTGGCGCTGCAGCTCCCCGCGCTCCAGGGCCCGCGCACGCCGGTCACCCCGCGGCTGCAGTACGCATACGCCGACGCCCTGCTCGAGAGCGGTCGCCGCGACGAGGCGCTCTCCTGGTTCGCCCGCGCGGCGGACAGCGACCTCGAGGGTGTCACCGACGCCGAGGACCGGTTGGCCGAGCTGCAGGGGCTCGTCTTCGTCGACCTGGAGGACGAGGACTCCGACGCCGCTGACAGCGCGGAGGCGCTCGAGGGCGACGAGCAGCTGACGGACGAGGCAGAGACTCCCGAGGCCGCTGCCTCCGCGGCAGACATCGAGCCCGCTGCCTCGGCTGCAGACCTCGAGCCCGCCATCGAGGGCTCCGCTCGAGCCCAGGGTGCGAGCTCGGACGCCGACGCGCCGTCGGATACGGTCACCGGTCGGTCGGCCGCTGCGCCCACAGCCGAGCCGGCAGCTGCGGCGGAGCCGACCGAGAACGACGGGGACGGCTCGAAGCGGCGCGCCGAGGCTGTGCAAGAGGTGCAGCCTGAGGCTCTGCACGAGGTGCAGTCCGAGGCCGGGCAAGAGGTGCAGTCCGCGGCCGTGACGGACGGGCGGTCCGAGGCCGACCCGGACGCGCCGGCGGCGTCGGCCTCGCAGTCGCCGGCTGCGAAGAGCGCCGAAGGTTTCACCGAGGAGCAGCTACCTCCCGTCGACGCTCCCGCGGCGGGTGATCCCGGCGCCGTCTCGACGCGGGGGCACGACGAGCCCGCCGACGACGAGTCCGCCGAGGACGAGTCCGTCGAGGACGAGTCCGCCAAGGCGCCCGTCGCGGAGGAGTCCTCCGTCGACGACGCGCAGCGCGAGCCGGAGCGGCCGGCGGCCACGTCGCAGCAGGGCGTCCTCTTCAGCGACCTCGGCGACGGGTCCGGCCGGTGAGCACCGCCGGTCGTCCACCTGTGGACGGCCGGCCGGTCGTCGTCCACAGGTGCAGCGCCGGCCGTGCGCGCGGCGCACCGCGGCTGCTGGACTGTCCTGCGTGACGGGCGTCGGGCTCGTCCTCGGGCAGGGGATGTCATGGGCGACGAGGCAGGTCGAGCGGGTGGACTGAACGAGGTACGGGTTCGGGGCACCTGGCGCGGGGCGCAGGAACGGGAGCTCCCCAGCGGCACGCGGTTGGTCTCGGGGCGCGTGGTCGTGCCCCGGGTCGACGAGACGGGTTCCGACACGCTCGACTGCGCCGTGTGGCTCCCGAAGCTGCAGCGGCGGGCGCTGCAGCTGCCTGCGGACGTGCCGGTCGACGTCGAGGGCCGGCTGCGCCGCCGGTGGTGGCGCGCCGGCGCCGGGGTGGCCAGCCGCACCGAGATCGAGGTCCAGGTGCTGCGCCGGGTCGGCCGTGCTCGCTGAGCACGCGCCACGTACGGTGGTGCCGTGCCGAATCCACCCGCAGACCCCGATCGCGGGGACGAGGTCGGTGGCACCGACGGTGCCCCCGGCGGCGGCCTCTACGAGTGGTGGCGTCGTGGCGTCGACCTGCTCGAACGCGGCGACGCCGCTGCGGCGGCTGTGCTGCTCGAGCGGGCCGTCGCGGCCGACCCGGGCGCCGCGAGCTGCTGGGAGGCACTCGGTCGCGCCCGCTACGACGCGGGCGACTTCGCCCGCGCGGTCGACGCGTTCGACGAGCTCGTGCGCCTGGCGCCCGACTCGCACTACGGGCACTTCGCGCTCGGCCTCAGCCTCACACGGGTCGACCGCTTCGAGCGTGGTGCCGAGCACCTCGCCATGGCGGCCACGATGCAACCTGGCCGCGCCGAGTACGTCGACCGGCTCCGGCAGGCGCGGGCCACGCTGCGCGCCCGCGCCGACCTGCGCGAGCAGACCGAGCGCGAGCTGGAGGAGCGAGCGGCCGCGGTGCAGTTCCCGGGCGACCAGGCTCCCGCAGGTCCCGCAGCTCGCGATACCGCTCGCCGCACCCACGAGCCCGCTGTGCCGCAGGGGAACGAGCGTGCGGACCACGGGACGACGTCGGGGGACGGCCGGCCGCCTGGCCCTCGGCCGGCGACGCCGCCGCCGGTGCAGTCGGGCGCTGCCTCGGAGGCCGGTGACGATGACGGCGCTCACGGTCGCGCGGGCGAGCGGTGACACCGCCGGTGCAGGCTCGAGCGCCCGAGTGGCCGGTGGTCGCGCAATGACGGCGGTGCCGGGTGGGCGGCCGACGCGCACGGACCGGGTGCCGAGGTGAGTGTCGACGGCGCTCCACCGCCGGCGTCCTTCCCGGGCTCCGACGGACCGCTGCTCGCGCACCACGACGTGCTGCTGCTCGACCTCGACGGGGTCGTGTACGTGGGGGGTCACGCGGTCGAGGGCGCGCAGGCTGCCCTCGACGCGGCGCGGTCCCGGGGCGCACGGCTCGCGTTCGTCACGAACAACGCCGCCCGCACGCCCGAGACCGTGGCCGCGCACCTCGAGCGCCTCGGCGTGCAGGCGGCGCCCTCGGACGTCGTGACCAGCGCGCAGGCAGCGGCGTCCGTGCTCGCAGCGCAGCTGCCTGCCGGTGCGCCCGTGCTCGCGGTCGGCGGCGAGGGTCTGGTGCAGGCGCTGCGCGCTGTCGGGTTGCAGCCCGTGGCGCCGCCGTCCGCAGAGGCGTCCCCGCAGGAGCGCGCGGCAGCCGAGGCGGTGCTGGCCGTCGCGCAGGGGTTCACGCCCGCGCTCGACTGGTCGATGCTCGTCGAGGCCTGTGCGGCCGTCCGCCGCGGCATCCCGTGGGTCGCGTCCAACACGGACCTGTCCATCCCGACGGAGCGCGGCGTCGCACCCGGCAACGGCGCCTTCGTGGAGGTCGTGGCGCGCACGACGGGGCGGCAGCCGCAGCAGGTCGCGGGCAAGCCGTTCCCACCGCTGATGCGCGAGAGCGTCGAGCGCACCGGCGGTCGCTCGCCGCTCGTCGTGGGCGACCGGCTCGACACCGACGTCGCCGGCGCGGTGGGCGTCGGGCTGCCCAGCCTCCTGGTGCTCACCGGCGTCACCGACCTGGCCGGGCTGCTGGCCGCCGGTGCCGACGAGCGGCCCACCTTCCTCGGCGACGACCTGTCGGCGCTGCACCGACCGCACGCCGCGGTCGTGGCGGGAGGCGGTGGCTGGCAGTGCGGCGAGGCGCGGGTGCGCGAGGTGGACGGCGAGCTGGTCGTCGACGAGCGAGGTGGCGACCGGCTCGAGCTCGCGCAGGCCGTGGCGTCGGCAGTGTGGGCGCTGGGTGACGCCCGACCGGCTCGCCGACCGGCGCTCGTCGAGGCGGGCCGCCGGCTGCTCGACACCGCAGGGTCGTGACGGCGCTGCGGCGCCCGGACCGGGTCGCGACACCCGCCGGCGAGGGGCCGTTCGCGCGCGGGACGAGTAGCGTTGCCGACCAGGGGACGCGGGTCCCGACCTGTCCGCACCACGCCGCCCACCTGGAGGGACGCACGTGCTCGAGTCGTTGAAGGGCTACCTGCAGGTCGCCGGTGGGGTCACCGAGATGACCCGCCAGCGCGCGCTCGAGGTGGCCCGGGAAGCCCTGGCGGCGTCGCCGGTCGCCGGCGTCTGGCCAGCCGCTGCGCTCGGCCGCGAGATGGTGCGCGGCCAGGCCGAGGCGATCGCCGACGAGCTGCTCACTGCGGGCCGCGAGCAGGGCGAGCAGCTGGTGTCGCTGGTGCGCCACGAGGTCGAGCAGGTGCTCGAACGGCTGGGTGTCGTCGCCGAGGAGCGGCAGGCCGACCTCGAGGCGGAGCTGGCCGCGAGCAAGGCACGGGTGCGCGAGCTCGAGCAGGAGCTGGCATCGTTCACGGCCACCGACGGCGGCGCGACGGCGGCACCCACTGGCCGAACGGCTGGTCGAACCGCTGGGCGTGCGGTGCCCAAGCGCCCGGCCGTCGTGACCGGCGCGGCCGTCGCCACCTCCGCTCCGACCGGCGGGAGGAGCGCCGGCCCCTCCCGAGCCGCTGAGCAGGCGGCTCCCGCGGCCGACTCGGCGCCGCCCGCGACGGCGCCGGCCGCCACGAAGTCCGCGGCCGCCACGAAGTCCGCGGCCGCCACGAAGTCCGCGGCCGCCACGAAGTCCGCGGCCGCCACGAAGTCCGCAGCCACGAAGTCCGCAGCCACGAAGTCCGCAGCCACGAAGTCCGCAGCCACGAAGTCCGCAGCCGCCACGAAGTCCTCGGCCGCCACGAAGTCCGCAGCCGCGAAGACCGCCGTGCCGCAGGCTGGTGGAGGTCAGGCGGTGGCGAAGCGGGCGACCGCGCAGCGAGCGGCCGCCGAGCAGATCGCAGCGGCGGACCGACCGTCGTCGGACGAGGCCACGCGGGCCGGCGCACACGTGCCGGATGCGTCGGAGGCTGCGCTGCCCGGCGCTGCGACCCCGGGCAGCGTCGCGGCGGGCACGAGGGCGGCCACCAAGAAGGTCGCGAAGGCGGCCACCAAGAAGGCCGTCAAGAAGGCCGTCAAGAAGACCACGAAGACGGCGGCACCTCGGCGCACTGCGCCGGGACCTGGTGTCGAGAACGGCGCAGGCGGGGAGCCGGTCGCGGCACGGCCGTCCGAGGCCGAGCGCGCGGCTGCCCTGGAGGCAGTGGGCGTGACCACCAGGACCGCGGGTGGCGACGAAGGCACCGCTGCCGCCGAACCGCCGACGAGCACGCCGTGACCACTGACGACGAGCGGCCCGTGGCCGGGCAGGGCGCAGACGGTGGGCGACCCGTTCCCGGGCCGGGTGCCGGCGTCCCGCGACCAGGGCCCGGCCCTCGACCGGGGCTTCGGCCGACGCCGCCCGGGGCCGGCCTGCCCGACCACGGTGCGTCGTCCCGTCCGACGGGCGACACCGAGTCGCCGGAGGTCGCCCCGGCAGGCGAGCGGTCCGGCGCTGCGGTGGTCGTCGAGGCGGACGGCAACGGTCCGGCGGCACCCGCGACGTCCGGTGACGACGGTGGGGCCAGAACGGCCGAGGGTGTGCAGGGTCCGGCGCTGCCGCAGACCGGCGACCGTCGGGTCGACGAGGCCCTGGAGGCGCTGTCCGAGGTGCGGTCCGCGCCCCTGTCCGAGCAGGTCGAGCGGTACGCGACGGTCCACCGGACGTTGCAGGACCGGCTCGCCGACCTCGACGGGTGAGCGATCCGCAGGCGGGCGACGCCGTCCACGTGCGCCTCGACGTCGAGCTGGTGCGTCGCGGGCTCGCGCGAGCCCGCGGGCAGGCGGGTGAGCTGGTGCGCGCCGGACGGGTGCGGGTCGCCGGATCAGCGGCGACGAAGGCCTCGCAGACCGTGTCCTCGGCGGCGGACATCACGGTCGACGCCGGTGCCGAACCGGACGTCGTGGGGCGCGGTGCCCTGAAGCTGCGCGGGTTCCTGGACGACCTCGGCGCCGTGCCCGGTGGTGGCCCGGTCGTCGCGGGACGCCGGTGCCTCGACGCCGGCGCGAGCACGGGTGGGTTCACGCAGGTGCTGCTCGAGCGCGGCGCTCGCGAGGTCGTCGCCGTCGACGTGGGGCACGACCAGCTGGCGCCACCGCTGCGTGCCGACCCGCGCGTCGACGACCGTCCGGGCACCAGCGTCCGAGGCCTCCTCGCGGCCGACGTCGGCGGCCCGGCCGACCTGCTCGTGGCCGACCTGTCGTTCATCTCGACCGGTCTCGTGCTGCCCGACCTGCTCGCGCTCGTGCGGCCGGGCGCCGACCTGCTCCCGATGGTGAAGCCGCAGTTCGAGGTCGGGCGCAAGCGCCTCGGCAGCGGTGGCGTCGTCCGCGACCCGGCGCTGCGGGCCGAGGCGGTGCTCGGGGTGGCGACCGCCGCGCACGACCTCGGGCTGGTGGTGCGCGCCGTGCACGCCAGTCGCTGGCCGGGACCGAGCGGCAACGTCGAGTACTTCCTGTGGTTGACCCTGCCCGACGGCAGCGGTGAGCCGACTGGCAGCGTGGATGCCGACGACCTGCCCGGCGTCGTCGCCGCCGCCGTCGAGAGAGGCCCCGCATGAGCCGTCGCGTGCTGCTCGTCACCCACCTCGGGCGTCCGGAGGCGGTGGCCGCCGCCGACGAGATGCTCGAGCGGCTGCTGGCCGCCGGGCTCGAGGTGGCCGTGCTCGCCGAGGAGTCCGCGCCGCGGGCCGGAGCGGGTGTGGTCACGGCCGACCCCGACGACCCGGCGCGCGGCGCCGAGCTCGCGGTCGTGCTCGGCGGCGACGGCACGATCCTGCGCGGCGCCGAGATGGTGCGCGACAGCGAGGTGCCGGTGCTGGGGGTCAACCTCGGGCACGTCGGGTTCCTCGCCGAGAGCGAGCGGGACGCCATCGCGTCCACGGCCGCCCGCGTGGTGGCCGCCGACTACGAGGTCGAGGAGCGGATGACCCTCGACATCACGGTGCGCGCCGGCGGCGTCGTGCAGCACCGGTGCTGGGCGCTGAACGAGGCGACCGTCGAGAAGGCCGCCCGGGAGCGCATGCTCGAGCTGGTCATCGAGGTCGACGACCGGCCGCTGTCGACCGTCGGTGCGGACGGCGTCGTCATGGCGACCCCCACCGGCTCGACGGCCTACGCGTTCTCGGCCGGCGGCCCGGTCGTGTGGCCCGAGGTCGAGGCGCTGCTCATGGTCCCGATCTCCGCACACGCCCTGTTCTCGAGGCCGCTCGTCGTCGACCCCCGCTCGCGGCTCGCGGTCGAGGTGCTCGCCGACACCGAGGGCGACGGCGTGCTGTGGTGCGACGGCCGCCGGCGCTACGAGCTCAAGCCCGGGTCGCGGATCGAGGCCGTGCGCGGCGAGCGGCCCGTGCGGCTGGCCCGGCTCAGCCGCAGCCCGTTCACCGACCGGCTGGTCGGCAAGTTCCGCCTGCCGGTGCAGGGCTGGCGCGGCGGCCCCACCCGCGGCTGACCCCGGAGCCTGTGCACGACGTCCGCCCGTCGTCGCACCCACCGCCTAGGCTGACGGACGTGCTGGAGGAGATGCGGATCCGCGGGCTGGGCGTCATCGGCGACGCCGTGCTCGAGCTCGACCCCGGCCTGACGGTGCTGACCGGCGAGACCGGTGCGGGCAAGACGATGGTGGTCACGGCGCTCGGTCTGCTCCTCGGTGCCCGAGCCGACGCCGGGGTGGTGCGCACCGGCGCGTCGGCCGCGGTGGTCGAGGGTCGCGTCGTGGTCGACCCGACCGGGCCGGTGGCGCTCGCGGCCGAGGAGGCCGGGGGCGTGCTCGACGACGACGTGCTGCTGCTCGCCCGCTCGGTCGCGCAGTCCGGCCGGTCCCGGGCGCACGTCGGCGGCCGCGCCGTGCCCGTCGGCACGCTCGGGCAGCTGTCCGGTGAGCTGGTGACGGTGCACGGTCAGTCCGACCAGCTGCGGCTGCTGCAGCCTGCCCGCCAGCGCGCCGCGCTCGACCGCTTCGCCGGGCACGACGGGCTGCTCACCGCGGTGGCGTCCGCGCACGCGGCGCTGCAGGAGGTGCGCGCCCGCCTGACGGAGGTCGTCGGCCGACGTCAGGAGCGCGCACAGGAGGCCGAGGTGCTGCGGCACGGCCTGCAGCAGCTCGAGGCCGTCGACCCCCAGCCGGGTGAGGACCACGCGCTGCGCGACGAGGAGGGGCGGCTGGCCCACGGCGACGCGCTGCGAGCCGCCGCCGAGCAGGCGCACGGGGCGCTGGTCGCCGACGGCCTCGACGCCGGCGGCCTCGACGCCACGGACGCGCAGCAGCTCGTCGGGCACGCCCGCCGGGCGCTCGACGCGGTGCGCCAGCACGACGCCGAGCTGGCCGCGATCGACGACCGGCTCGGCGAGATCGGGTACCTGCTGGCCGACCTCGCGCAGGACCTGTCGTCGTACGGTGCTGCGCTCGACACCGACCCCGCCCGGCTGGCGGCCGTGCAGGACCGTCGCGCCGAGCTCGCCGCGTTGACGCGGGTCTACGGCGAGGACGTCGACGCCGTGCTGGCGTGGGGGCAGCGGGCGTCCGCCCGGCTGCTCGAGCTCGACGACGACGAGGGGCTGGTCGAGCAGCTGCGCGCCGAGGAGGCGCGGTGCCGTACGGAGCTGGCGACCGCGGCCGCCGCCCTGACCCGCTCGCGCACGGAGGCCGCCGGCCGGCTCGGCACCCTCGTCGCCGACGAGCTCGCCCAGCTGGCCATGCCGCACGCCCGGCTCGAGGTCGTGGTGACGCAGACCGACCGCGACGACGACGAGGCGCTCGAGCTCGACCTGCCCGGGGGGTCGCGACGCGTCGCCGTCGCCGCACACGGCGCCGACGACGTCGAGCTGCAGCTGGCCCCGCACGCCGGTGCCCCGCTGCGGCCGGTCGCCCGCGGCGCCTCGGGCGGCGAGCTGTCCCGCGTGATGCTCGGGCTCGAGGTGGTGCTGGCCGGCGCCGACCCGGTGCCCACGTTCGTGTTCGACGAGGTCGACGCGGGGGTCGGTGGTCGTGCGGCGGTCGAGATCGGACGCCGGCTGGCCGCCCTCGCCCGCACCTCGCAGGTCGTCGTCGTGACGCACCTGCCCCAGGTCGCCGCGTACGCCGACCGGCACCTGCACGTGGTGAAGGCCGACGACGGCACCGTGACCGAGAGCGACGTGACCCGTCTCGAGGGCGACGAGCGGGTGCGCGAGCTCGCCCGCATGCTCGCCGGGGCGGAGGACTCCGGCTCGGCCCGGGCGCACGCGCAGGAGCTGCTCGACGGCGCCCGCTCGCACGTCGCCGCCCTCGCCACCACACGCTGACCGACCACGTGGCGGCCGTCGCCGCGTCGGGGAGACCGAGCCCGCCGGGACGTCGGCGGCGGTCGCCCCCAGGGGGCGACGGGTGGAAGGCCGCACCGGCGGAGCCGGGCTCCGCGCGGCTGCCGGACGGGTGCGTGCGGGCGTGGCACGATGGACGGCGATGCGCCTGTCCCTGCTCCGACGCCGCGCGGCGCGTCCCGACGTGGCGGGGGTCGTCGGCACCGCGCGGGTCGACGCGCGCACGAAGGACCTCACGAAGCGGCTGCAGCCCGGCGACGTGGCCGTGATCGACCACCTCGACATCGACACGGTGGCGGCCGAGGCGCTGGTGGCGAAGCGGCCGGGAGCCGTGGTGAACGCCGCACCGAGCACGAGCGGCCGGTACCCGAACCTCGGGCCGGGGATCCTGCTCGCCGCAGGAGTGCCGCTGGTCGACGGCGTGGGGCGCGACGTGATGGTGCGGGTTGCCGAGGGCGAGCGGGTGCGGGTCGACGAGGGCCGCGTCTACCTGGGTGACGACCTCGAGGAGCAGGTGGCGGAGGGCACGCGGCAGACCGACGCGACGGTCGCGGTGGCGATGGAAGAAGCGCGGGCGGGGCTGTCGACGCAGCTGGAGGCGTTCGCGGCGAACACCATGGACTACCTGCGCCGCGAGCGCGAGCTGCTGCTCGACGGCGTCGGCGTGCCCGACGTCGTCACGCGGATGGACGGCCGCCAGGTGCTCGTGGTGGTCCGCGGGTACCACTACCGCGAGGACCTGCACACGCTGCGCACCTACGTGCGCGAGTACAAGCCGGTGATCATCGGCGTCGACGGGGGAGCGGACGCCGTGCTCGAGGCCGGCCTGCACCTCGACATGGTCGTGGGCGACATGGACTCGGTGTCCGACCGGGCGCTCGCGTGCGGCGCCGAGATCGTGGTGCACGCCTACCGCGACGGCCGGGCGCCGGGCCTGGAGCGGGTGCGGCGGCTCGGCATCGAGCCGGTCGTGTTCCCAGCCACCGGCACCAGCGAGGACGTCGCGATGCTGCTGGCCGACGACAAGGGCGCCGAGCTCATCGTGGCCGTCGGCACGCACGCGACGCTCGTGGAGTTCCTCGACAAGGGCCGGGCCGGCATGGCCAGCACCTTCCTGACCCGGCTGCGCATCGGCGGCAAGCTCGTCGACGCGAAGGGCGTCAGCCGGCTCTACCGCACGCGCGTCTCGTCGTGGCAGGTCGCGGCGCTCATCGTGTGCGGCCTGCTCGCGCTCTTCGTCGCGCTCTACGCCACGCCGTCCGGTCAGGCGGTGCTCGGGCTGTTCGGCGCCCGGCTGGACGACCTCGTGTCGTGGGTGCGCGGCCTCTTCTAGCCGCGTCCCCCGGCCGGCCGCACCCGCCGGGCCACCAGCACCACCACGGCTGCGACCACGGCGCCGAGCACCGTCTGCACGCCTCGTTCGAGCAGCAGCTCGCCGACCGGGCGCTGCACCGCCACCTGGCCCAGCAGCAGCGCCATGGGGGTGATCACGAGCAGCGCCAGGCCGTAGTTGCGCCCGATGAGCAGCTCGGCCGCCACCTGCAGCACCGCCACGACGAGCACGGCGGCGACGGGGCTCGGGTGCGGTGCGAGCAGCAGGGCGCTCGTGAGCAGCCCGAGCAGCGTGCCGACCACGCGGTGCGCCGCCCGCACCAGCCGGTTCGTGGCCCCGAGCCCCATGAGCGGCGCCACCGCGGCGACGCTCGCCCAGTACGGGTGCCCGAGGCCGGTGAGCGTCGCCGCCGCACCGGCGAGCAGCACGGCGGTGCCGTAGAGCAGCACGTCGCCCCAGGCCACCTGGCGCGGCCGCTCGCGCGGCCCGGCCCGCCGGAAGGCCGCCAGGTCGCGCCGCAGCACCGCACCCGCGTTGCCCACCACCAGCGCGAAGGCGGCGCTGGCGGTCGCGACCAGCGCGGCGACCCCCACGTCGGACGTCGCGTGCGGCACCGAGCTCGTCGCGCCGAACGCGAACACCAGGAACAGCGGTCCGGGCGGGTGCCAGTCCTGCGCCGAGGCGAGCGCGCTGCCCGCCAGCACCAGCACGGTCGCCACGCCGACGGCGAGCCAGTGCGACCCCGTCGCACCCACCAGGACGCCGGCCACGAGCGAGGCAAGCAGCGCCGCGGCCGCGCTGAGCTGCATGGTGACGCGGGGCAGCCCGACGTGGTTGCGGCCGTACAGCGAGGTGAACGCCCCGAACGCGGCGTACGCCGACAGGTGCGGCCGCCCGAGGGCGACGACCAGCAGCAGCGGCACGCCGACGCTGACGCCGGCCCGCAGCGCGGCCCGGTGCGCCCCGGGCGCGGGCCGCACGTGCACGAACTGGCGCGCCGCCCGCTGCCACGCGCCGTCCGGTGCACCGCTCACGGCGTCCATCCGACCAGACCGGGCTCCGGACGTCGCGCCCGGCCGCGCCCGCAAAGTCGAGTCGGTCGATCGACATTGACACGACGCCGTTCGAGTGCGTACCGTCGGCGTCGCACGGTCAAGAGCGTCAGCAACAGGCCCTGGCTTGCTGACCAGCAACCCTCGCTCCGCGGTGGGGTGCTCCAGGTGACGACCAGACCGGGATCGTCCGGTAAGCGCGAAGCCCCTCCGGGGGGAACAGGTGGTTCACAGGTGTCGACCCGCTGGGTTGTCCTCGATGCGCTCGCGCTGAGCGCGCGACGTCACGTCGATCTCGCGCGCACGTGCAGCGCGCTCTGTCACGCCTGACCGCCCGCACCACCGCCAGCCCTCCTGACCCGCCGCGCGCCGTCGCCCGGCCGGGTACCTGCGCGCGCCGTCCCTGACGAGCCGCGCCCCACCTCGCCCGCCGACCGGCGTGCGACGACACGTGTCCCGTGTCGCCGCCGCGCCGCGTCGTGCCTTCGTCCACCGGAGAGCCCGTGTCAGACCACACCGACGTGCGGACGGCGACACCGCCCGCCCGCCCGCCGTCCCCGCCGTCCCCGCCGTCCCCGCCGTCGTCCGCGTCGTCCCAGACGGCACCCACCCCGCTGCACGCCGTCCCGCGCAGGGCGCAGCGCGTCGTGCCGCTGCGCCGCCCCGGCCGCTGGATCGCCACCGCCGTGGTGCTCGTGGTGGTGGCCCAGGTCGTGCACGGGTTGGTGGTGAACCCGTTCTTCCAGTGGGACCGCTTCGGGTACTGGTTCCTGCGGCCGGTGGTGCTCGAGGGCCTGCTCGTCACGCTGAAGGTCGCCGCGCTGAGCGCGGTGCTGGGGCTGCTCGGTGGCGTGGTGCTGGCGCTCATGCGGCTGTCGCGCAACCCGGTGCTGCAGGCCGTGAGCTGGGCCTACACCTGGCTGTTCCGGTCGATCCCGCTCATCGTGCTGCTGTTGTTCCTCTACAACTTCAGCGCCCTCTACCAGACGCTGAGCGTCGGCGTGCCCTTCGGCCCGGCGTTCTTCGAGTTCTCCGAGTCGCGGCTGGCCACCGACCTGGCGATCGCGGTGGTCGGCATCAGCCTGAACGAGGCGGCCTTCGCCGGTGAGATCGTCCGTGCCGGCATCCTCTCGGTCGACCAGGGGCAGCACGAGGCGGCGTCCGCGCTGGGGCTGCCCAGGCGGTACCAGTTCCGCAGGATCATGCTGCCGCAGGCACTCCGCTCGATCGTGCCGAGCTACGTGAACCTGCTCATCGGCCTGGTGAAGGGCACGTCGCTGGTCTACTACGTGTCGCTGCTCGACCTGTTCGGCACCGTCGAGACGATGGGCAGCACCTACCCCGGCGACATCGTGCCGCTGCTGCTCGTCGCGACCGTCTGGTACGTGGTGCTCACCAGCATCGTCTCGACCGTCCAGTACCACGTGGAGCGCGCCTACGCCCGCGGCGCGGTGCGCACGCTGCCTCCGACACCGTTGCAGCGCCTGCGGTTCGGCGCCGCCGCGCTGCGTGCGCGCCGGACGGGGGCGTCGTGGTGACGAGGATCGAGGCGCTGCAGGCGGTCGCGAGCCCGTCGCTCGCGCTCGAGCCGGTGCAGGCGGCCGGCGTCGAGGTGCACGACGCGCACAAGTGGTACGGCGCGCACAAGGTGCTGGACGGCGTGCACCTGACCGTGCAGCCGGGGCAGGTCGCCGTCGTGCTCGGCCCGTCGGGCTCGGGCAAGTCCACGCTGCTGCGGGCGATCAACCACCTCGAGCCGCTCGACGTCGGGCACGTCAGCGTCAACGGCGAGCTGATCGGCGTGCGGCGGCACGGTGATCGGCTGAAGGCGCTGCCGGAGCGCACGATCCTGCGGCAGCGCGCGAAGGTCGGCTTCGTGTTCCAGGGGTTCAACCTGTTCCCGAACCTGACCGTGCTCGACAACGTCGCGTCGGCGCCGGTCGCCACCGGCCGGGCGAGCCGCCGCGAGGCCGAGGAGCAGGCGCGCGCGCTGCTCGAGCGCGTCGGCCTGGCCGAGAAGGCGGCCGCGTACCCGCGGCAGCTGTCCGGCGGGCAGCAGCAGCGCGTGGCGATCGCCCGGGCGCTGGCCATGCGCCCCGGCGTCCTGCTCTTCGACGAGCCGACGTCCGCGCTCGACCCGGAGCTGGTCGGCGAGGTGCTCGCCGTCGTGCAGGACCTCGCCTCGACCGGCACCACGATGATCGTCGTCACCCACGAGGTCGGCTTCGCCCGCGAGGTCGCCGACCTGGTCGTCTTCCTCGATGAGGGCCGGGTGCTCGAGCAGGGCACCCCGGCCGAGGTGCTCGACCACCCCACGCACCCTCGCACCCGCGAGTTCCTGAGCAGGGTCCTGTGACCGCGCAGCGACCCACCCGCACCCCGGCTCGCCCCGCCGAGCCGCACACCCCGAGGAGCACCGTGCCCCAGCAGCACCCCCGCACCCGCCGACGCGCGCGAGCGTCCGGCCTGTTCGCCGCAGGGCTCGTGATCGCCGGGGTGCTGGCCGCCTGCGGCGACGCCTCCGGTGACGTGGACGCCGAGCCGGCAGCGAACGCGTCGGACGCCACGCAGTCCGTCGTCACCGTGGGAGCCCTCTCGAACGGCTCGGCGCAGGAGACGAAGCTGACCGTCACCCGCGACGACAGCATCCGCGCCGAGCTGCCCGCTGCGGTGCGGGACAAGGGGGAGCTGGTGATCGGCCTGGGGTTGCTGCCGTCCGGCGCCCCGCCGCTCGGCTTCGTCGGCACCGACCAGAAGACGCTCACCGGCTCGGAGCCCGACCTCGGTCGCCTGGTGGCCGGCGTCCTCGGCCTGAAGCCGGTGGTGGACAACGCGACGTGGGACAATCTCTTCGTCGGCATCGACAGCGGCCGCACCGACCTCGGGTTCTCGAACATCACCGACACCGAGCAGCGCAAGGAGAAGTACGACTTCGCCTGCTACCGCCAGGACAACCTCGGGTTCGAGGTGCTGAAGAGCAGCTCGTTCGCCTTCACCGGCGACCCCGAGGTGCTGGCGGGCAGGACCGTCGCCGTCGGCGCCGGGACCAACCAGGAGAAGATCCTGCTGGGGTGGCGCACCAAGCTGCAGCAGGAGGGCAAGACGCTCACGGTGAAGTACTTCGCCGACCAGAACGCCACCTACCTCGCCCTCGCCTCGGGCAAGATCGACGCCTACTTCGCGCCGAACCCCTCGATCGTCTACCACGCGACGCAGACGGCCAGCACGCCGAACCCGACGAAGGCGGCCGGTACGTTCTCCGGTGCAGGACAGTCGTTGCAGGGCCTGATCTGCGCGACGAGCAAGAAGGACTCCGGGCTCGCGAAGCCGGTCGCCGACGCCATCAACTCGCTGATCGACGGCGGTCAGTACCAGCAGTGGCTGACCGCCTGGCACCTCGAGGCCGAGGCCGTGAAATCGTCCGAGGTCAACCCGCCCGGCCTGCCCGTCACCAGCTCGTGACACTCACCAGCATGCAACACAGCACCTCAGGAGGACGTCGGTGAGCGCGGTGATCGTGGTCGGTGGGGGAGTGATGGGGTCGTCCGCCGCGTGGCACCTCGCCGGCCGCGGTCACGACGTGGTGCTGCTCGAGCAGTTCGGGCCGGGGCACGACCTGGGCAGCTCGCACGGCAGCTCGCGCATCTTCCGGCTGGCGTACGCCGACCCGTTCTACGTCGACCTCGCCGTGCGGGCGCTGCCGCTGTGGCGCCGGCTGGAGGACGAGGCCGGTGCCGAGCTGCTCGACCTCACCGGGGCGCTCGACCACGGGCCGGCACCCGCGACCGAGCCGCTCGTCGGCGCCCTGTCGGCGGCCGGGCGGGAGGTGCAGCGGCTGGCCCCGGCCGAGGTGACCGAGCGCTGGCCGGGGCTGCGCGCCGACGGCACCGCGGTCTTCCACCCGGACGCCGGTCGCCTGCACGCCGACGACTCCGTGGCCGCGCTGCAGCGCCCGGCCGAGCGCCGGGGTGCGCAGGTGCGTCACGACGTCCGGGTCGAGCGGGTGGCGGTGCGCGGCGACGACCGCGTCGAGGTGTCGACAGCCGACGAGACCCTGCACGGGGACGCCGTGGTGGCGGCCGTCGGCGGCTGGGCGCCGCAGGTGCTGGCCGGCCTGCCGGGCGTGCTCGACCACGTGCCGTCGCTGCGGGTCACCCAGGAGCAGCCGGCGCACTTCCCGGCCGCGCAGCCGCTGGGGTGGCCGAGCTTCATCCACCACGGCGGCGGCGCGCTGCCCGCGACGTCCGACGGCGTCTACGGCCTGGGCAGCGTCGACGGGATCAAGGTCGGGTTCCACGGCGTCGGCCCCGTGGTGAGCGACCCGTCGCACCGCGACCGCAGCACGGACGTCGTCGCGCAGCGCCGCCTGCAGGACTACGCCGCCCGGTGGCTGCCCGGCGTCGACGCGCTGCGGCCGACGTCGACCACCTGCCTGTACACGACCACGGTCGACCACGACTTCGTCGTCGACCGTCGCGGCCCGGTGACGGTGCTGGCCGGGTTCTCCGGCCACGGCTTCAAGTTCGGCTCCGTGATCGGGGCGCTCGCCGCCGACCTGGTCGAGGGCCGCCCCGGTCTCGACCGCTTCGCGCTCGACCGCCGCCGCGGGCACCCCGCGCCGGCGCTGGAAGGGAGCACCGCATGACCAGCCCCGAGACCCACGAGGTCCCCGCGCACGCCTCGCCCGTCGACACCGCGGCGTTCGGCCGGTACCGGCTGCCGCACGTCGACGACGAGCACCCGCTGATCCGGTTCACCGGCCGGGTGACCGCCGACGGCTCGAGCGGCTTTCGCGCCGAGCCGGGCCGCTACCACCTGTACGGCGGGCTGTTCTGCCCCTGGTCGCACCGCGCGACGATCGTCCGGCGGCTGCGCGGCCTCGACGACGTCGTCTCGCTGTCGTACGTCGACGACGAGCGCGACGGCCGCGGCTGGGCGTTCCGCGCGACCCGCGGCGCCGACCCGGTGAACGGGTTCCGCCTGCTGCGCCAGGCCTACGAGGCCACCGAGCCGGGCTTCGCCGGCCACGTCTCGGTGCCCGCCCTGTGGGACCGCGAGCGCGGCCGGCTGGTGAGCAACCACTACGGCGGCATCGACCTCGACCTGGCCACGCAGTTCGCGCCCGGTCCGGGGGCGGTCGAGCTCGTGCCCGACGACCTGGCGGACGACGTCGACGCGCTCGACGGCTGGATCGGCCCGGCGGTGAACCACGGGGCCGGTGCGGCCTCCGGCACCGGCCCGGACGCCGAGGCCGCCCGCGAGGCGCTGCAGCACGCGTTGTCCGACCTCGACGCGCGGCTGGCCGGCGGGCGCTACCTGCTCGGCGACCGGCTCACCCTCGCCGACGTCCGGCTCTGGGTGACGCTCGTGCGGTACCGGCCGGCGGACGGTGCGCCGGCCCTGGTCGACCACGAGCACCTGTGGGCGTACGCCCGCGACCTGTACGCCCTGCCGGCGTTCCGGGAGACGACCGACTTCGCGTCGTTCGGTGCGGCCGACGCCGCCGCGGCGTGGGACGTCGCCCCCGTCACCGCCTGACCGGCCCACCACCACCCCGAGCGGAGCACCCGTGGCACACCCCCCGATCCACCTGGCCGTCGCCCTCGACGGCGCCGGCTGGCACCCGGCCGCCTGGCGCGAGCCGGACGCCCGACCGCGCGAGCTGCTGAGCGCCGGCTACTGGACCGACCTGGTGACCGAGGCCGAGGCCGGGCTGCTCGACCTCGTGACCATCGAGGACGGCCTGCAGCTGCAGTCCGACGACCCGTTCCGCCCGGACGAGCGCACCGACCGGGTGCGCGGCCGGCTCGACGCGCTGCTGGTCGCGGCGCGGGTGGCGCCGCTGACCCGGCACGTCGGCCTGGTGCCGACCGTCGTGGTCACGCACACCGAGCCGTTCCACGCGTCCAAGGCGGTCGCGACCCTCGACCACGTGAGCTCCGGCCGGGCCGGGGTGCGCGTGCAGGTCGCCGCGCGTCCGGACACGGCGGCGCACTTCGGTCGCCGCGAGCTGCCGGCGGTCCGCGACCCGCGCGACCTGACGGACCCGTCGTGGCAGCGGCAGATCGGCGAGCTGTTCGACGAGGCCGCCGACTACGTCGAGGTGCTGCGCCGGCTCTGGGACAGCTGGGAGGACGACGCCGAGATCCGCGACGTCGCCACCGGCCGCTTCGTCGACCGCGACAAGCTGCACGCGATCGACTTCGTCGGCGAGCACTTCTCGGTGCGCGGGCCGTCGATCACGCCGCGGCCGCCGCAGGGGCAGCCCGTGGTGGCGGCGCTGGCGCACGCGGAGGTGCCGTACCGCCTCGTGGGCCGCGCCGCCGACCTCGGCTTCGTGACGCCGCGCGACGAGGCGGACGCCGCCGACCTGGTCGCGCAGGTCGCCGCGCAGCAGCGGGCCGCCGGGCGCGCCGACGAGCGCGTGCACGTCTTCGGCGACCTGGTGGTGCTCCTCGACGAGCGGGAGGCGACCGCCCGGGCGCGCCGCGAGCGGCTCGACCTGGTGGCGGGGGAACAGTTCACCAGCGACGCCACGGTCTTCGCGGGGACGCCGGCCCAGCTGGCCGACCTGCTGACCGCCTGGCACGCCGCCGGGCTGACCGGGTTCCGGCTGCGCCCGGCGACGGTGCCGCACGACCTGCAGCAGGTCACCCGCGCGCTGGTGCCCGAGCTGCAGCGCCGGGGGCTGTTCCGCACCGCCTACCCGGCGGCCGGCACGACGTTGCGCGGGCTGCTCGGCCTGCCACGTCCGGCCAGCCGCTACGCCCTCGCATGAGCGACGTACTCGACCACTCCGCACGAGAGGCCCTCCGGTGAGCAGGCAGCGCAAGCAGATCCACCTCGCGGCACACTTCCCCGGCGTCAACAACACGACGGTGTGGAGCGACCCGGCCGCGGGCAGCCACATCGAGTTCGAGTCGTTCCGCCGGTTCGCGCAGACCGCCGAGCGCGGTCGCTTCGACTTCCTGTTCCTCGCGGAGGGGCTGCGGCTGCGCGAGCAGCACGGCCGCATCCACGACCTCGATGTCGTCGGGCGGCCGGACACGTTCACCGTCCTGGCCGCGCTGGCCGCCGTCACCGAGCGGATCGGGCTGACCGGCACGATCAACTCGACGTTCAACGAGCCGTACGAGGTGGCGCGGCAGTTCGCCAGCCTCGACCACCTCTCCGGCGGCCGGGCGGCCTGGAACGTGGTCACGAGCTGGGACGCGTTCACCGGCGAGAACTTCCGCCGCGGCGGGTACCTCGCGCAGGACGACCGGTACGAGCGGGCCCGCACGTTCCTGCAGACCGCGACCGAGCTGTGGGACTCGTGGCAGGGCGACGAGGTGCTCGCCGACCGCGACTCCGGGCGGTTCCTCAGCGACCCGCGCGCCGGCTCGTTCAGCCACCACGACCGGTTCTTCGACGTCGAGGGCCGCTTCGACGTGCCGCGCAGCCCGCAGGGACGACCGGTGATCTTCCAGGCCGGCGACTCCGACGAGGGACGCGACTTCGCGGCGTCGTCCGCCGACGCGATCTTCTCCCGGCACACCGAACCCGTTGCGGCGAAGGCCTTCTACGCCGACGTCAAGGGTCGGCTCGAGCGGTTCGGTCGCACCCGTGACGAGCTGCTCATCCTGCCCGCGGCCACGTTCGCGCTCGCTGACACCGATGCGGAGGCTGCCGAGCTGGCCCGTGAGGTGCGGCTCGCGCAGGTGTCGCCGCAGACCGCGGTGCTGTTCATCGAGCAGCTGTGGAACACCGCGCTGCCGGGCTTCGACGTCGACGGTCCGCTGCCCTCGTTCGACCCGGTGGTGAGCGAGCAGCTGGTGGCGCAGGGGAGGGCCAGCGCACGCATGCTGGCCAAGAGCCCGGTCGAGACCGCGGACGAGTGGCGGGCGCTGGCCGAGGCGAAGGGCCTGAGCGCCCGCGAGGTCGTCGTCGAGGTGACCGGCCGGCAGTCGTTCGTCGGGTCGGCCGCCACGATCGCCCGCACCATCGACGAGCTGGTGCAGGACGACGCGAGCGACGGCTTCATCCTGGTGCCGCACCTGACGCCCGACGGCCTCGTGCCGTTCGTCGACCAGGTGGTGCCGCTGCTGCAGGAACGCGGTGTCTTCCGCACCGACTACGAGGGGACGACGCTGCGCGAGCACCTCGGGCTCGCGCCGCTCCCGACCCGCCAGCTGGAGGAGACGCGCGCATGACCACCACACCGCTGACCGTGCTCGACCTCGTGCCCGTCTCGTCGGGCTCGACCGCCGGCGAGGCGCTGCGCAACAGCGTCGACCTCGCGCAGCGCGCCGAGCGGCTCGGCTACGCGCGGTACTGGTTCGCCGAGCACCACCTGAACCCGGGCGTCGCCGGCACCTCGCCCGCCGTCGTCCTCGCGCTGACCGCCGGCTCGACGTCGACGATCCGACTGGGGTCGGGCGCGCTGCAGATGGGGCACCGCACCGCGCTCGCCACGGTCGAGGACTTCGGGCTGCTGGACGCCGCGCACCCCGGCCGGTTCGACCTGGGCCTGGGCCGCACCGGACCGCCGTCGAAGCCGCCGCGCCAGCCCGCGCTCGTCGGCGGCCCGGCGTCCGAGTCGTCGCAGGTGGTCGACGGCCGCACGGGCAACGGGCTGCGGATCCCGCCGCGGTTCTCGCCCGGCGCGCTGCTGTCGTCGCCGCGGTTCGCCCTGCAGCGCAGGCTGCTCACGCTGCCCGGGGCCACGTCGCAGGACTACACCGAGCAGGTCGACGACGTGCTGGCGCTGCTGGCCGGCACCTACGTGGACGCCGCGGGCGAGGAGGCGCACGTCGTGCCGGGGGAGGGCGCCGACCTGCAGGTGTGGATCCTCGGCAGCAGCGCCGGCGAGAGCGCCGAGGTCGCCGGCGATCGCGGCCTGCGGTTCGCCGCGAACTACCACGTCAGCCCCGCGACGGTGCTCGAGGCCGTCGAGGGCTACCGCGCGGCCTTCCGCCCGTCGGCGGACCTCGACCGGCCGCACGTCAGCGTCTCGGCCGACGTCGTCGTCGCGCCGGACGAGGCAGCTGCCCGCGAGCTCGCCACGGGCTACGGGGTGTGGGTGCGCAGCATCCGCACCGCCGAGGGCGCGATCCCGTTCCCGTCGCCGGACGAGGCGCGCCGGCACCGGTGGACCGACGCCGACCGGGCGCTGGTGCAGGACCGCGTCGACACCCAGTTCGTGGGGTCGCCAGCGCAGGTGGCCGACGACCTCGAGCGGCTGCGCGACGCCACCGGCGCCGACGAGCTGGTCGTCACCACGATCACGCACGACCACGCCGACCGGGTGCGCTCGTACGAGCTGCTCGCCGACGAGTGGGCACGCCGGTGACACGTACCGCGCACGTGCTCGACCCGGCCGCCCTGCGGCGGGTGCTGGGCGCGTTCCCGACCGGCGTCACCGCGGTGGCGGCAGAGGTCGACGGCGTGCCGGTCGGCCTGGCCGCCAGCTCGTTCACGTCGGTGTCGCTCGAGCCCGCGCTGGTGTCGGTGTGCGTCGCGCACACCTCGACCACGTGGCCGGTGCTGCGCCGCGCCGAGCGACTCGGCATCAGCGTGCTCGGCGCCGACCAGGAGCACGTCGGGGCGCGGCTCGCCGCCCGCGGGGTCGACCGGTTCGCCGGCCTCGGCTGGCGGGTGACGCCCGAGGGCGCGGTGCTGCTCGACGGCGCGAGCGCGTGGCTCGACTGCAGCATCGAGGCGCAGCACCGCGCGGGCGACCACGACATCGTGGTGCTGCGGGTGCACGACCTCGACGCCGACCACGACGTGCACCCGCTGGTGTTCCACCGCAGCGCGTACCGCAGGCTGCAGCCGTGACGTCGGTGACCCCCACGCGGTTCGAGCCGCTCGAGAACCCCGCGCGCTCGGCCCTGACCGGACCGCACGCGCACTTCGCCGAGCGGCGCGGTCGGGTGCTGCGCTACCCGGTCGACGTGTCGCCGTTCCTCGCGCTGCCCGACGACCTGCAGCCCGACGACTGGGCCGACGTCGCCGCGCTCGCCGGCCCCGGCGCGCTGGTGCCGCTGGCCGGCGTGGACGCACCGCCGCCCGACGGCTGGGACGTCGTCGCCCGGGTGGCCGGCGTCCAGCTGGTCGACGACGGGGTGGCCGCGGCGCCCGACCCGGACGCCGTGCGGCTGACCGCCGCCGACGTCCCGGAGATGCTCGCGCTCGTCGAGCGCACCCGCCCCGGCCCGTTCCTGCCGCGCACCATCGAGATGGGCACCTACCTCGGCGTCCGCCGCGAGGGCCGGCTCGTCGCGATGGCGGGGGAGCGCCTGCACCCGCCGGGCTGGACCGAGATCAGCGCCGTCTGCACCGACGAGTCGGCCCGCGGCCAGGGCCTCGCCACCCGGCTGGTGCTCGCCGTCGCGCACGGCATCCGCGAGCGCGGCGAGACGCCCTTCCTGCACGCGGCCGGCGACAACACGAACGCGATCCGGCTCTACGAGTCGCTCGGCTTCCGCTTGCGCCGCCGCACGACGTTCCAGGTCGCCCGCGTCCCCGACGTCCGGGCCTGAGGCCGCTCCGACGCCTCAGGTGGCGCCAGCGCGTCGCCACTCCCGCCCGAGCCACGCCAGGCGGTAGGTCGTGAGCAGCAGCCCCAGACCGACGGCGGCGGTCGGTCGCTCGCGGGCCCCGATCGCCAGCAAGACCACCAGCGTCAGGAAGTGCACGGCCTCCCGCACCACGATGCGCCGGCGGCGGGCGGCGGCCGCGCGCGAGGGAGCGCCGCCATGGGCTGGCGCGGTGTCAGGTGCAGGTCGGTGCATCGTGCTCCGTCCGAGAGGCGTCCGTGGTGCACGGAACGTCGCTGACCCGCCGGCTGCCGGTCAACGGGTCATTCGGATCTCGGATACCGCCGTGCCGAAGCTGCTGTCCCTGTGCCTGCGGCTGGTGCCAGCGCGGTGCGCACGGCGTCCCAGGGGCGCTCGGTACGGTGGCGGCATGACGGACGGACGTGGCTGCGTGGTGCCCGGGTGATCGACTTCAGGTACCACGTGGTGTCCATCGTCTCGATCTTCCTCGCGCTGGCGGTGGGTATCGTGCTCGGGGCGGGGCCGCTGCAGCAGGAGCTCGGCAAGACGCTGCAGAGCCAGGTGAGCACGCTGCGCAAGGACAAGGCCGACCTGCGCACGCAGCTGACCGAGGCTCAGCGGCAGGTCGACTCCTCCGACGCGTTCGCGGACGCCGTGACCCCGCAGCTCGTGGCGTCTCGGCTCGGGGGCCGGTCGGTCGTCGTGGTGCGGCTGCCCGGCGTGGACGGCGGCGAGGTCGACGCGCTGGCCAAGACGCTGCAGGCCTCTGGGGCCACGGTGAACGGCCAGGTGACGGTCGAGAAGGCGTGGTCCGACCCGAGCAAGCGCACGTTCCGCGAGCAGCTGCTGACGAACCTCGGCCCGCTGGTGGGGCTGCCGGCGTCCGACGGCGACCTCGAGCAGCGGATGGGGCAGCTGCTGGCCCGGGCGCTCGTCGTCGGGCAGGTGAGCGACGCCGACACCGCGAACGCCGCCGCCGCACAGGCGCTCGCGGGGCTGAAGGACGCCGGGCTCGTGACGTTCGACGGCGACGGTCCGCTCCCGTCCACCCTCGCCGTCGTCGCGGCCGGCCCGGCCGCGAGCCTGACCGGCACCGACGACGAGAAGACGGCGACGCTCGGCGCGTGGTCGGCGGTGGCCGCGCAGCTCGACGGCGCGAGCAGCGGTGCAGTGGCCGTCGGTCCGGTCGAGAGCGCCGACGCGGGCGGGCTGCTCGCGACCGTGCGCGGCGACGGCGACGAGCGCAAGGCCGTCTCGACGGTCGACGACGTGGGCTCGCCGATGGGGCGGGTGGCGGTCGTGTACGCGCTGCGCGAGCAGATGGGCGGGTCGGCCGGGCAGTACGGCACCGGCCCCGGCGCGAGCGCGGTGCTGCCCGACCTCACGGACGTCGCGTGAGCCGTCGCCCCGCGGCGGCTCCGTGGCGCGCGCTCACGGCGG
>NZ_BAAHBM010000022.1:0-43984 GCF_054776675.1 Angustibacter aerolatus | reverse complement strand
GCGAGCAGCGGCTGGTCGCGGCCGCCCGCGTCGACCCCGACGGCGGCCTCCTGCTGCGGCGCGGCACGCAGGGCGGCGACCAGCAGCGGCAGCGCGTCGGCCGCGAACGGCTGGTCGCCCGCCACGACCGCCACCAGCGCGTCGTCCGGACCCGGTAGCGCGGTCAGCCCCGCGGCGATCGCCGGCACCGGTCCGCCGGGCACCTCGGGCCCGACCAGCCGCACCGGCACGCCCAGCCGCCCGAGCCGGCGCAGCAGGTGGTCGAGCACCGTGCCGTCCCCGAACGGCGCCGCCAGCTTGTCGCCGCCGAAGCGGCTGGAGCGCCCGCCGGCGGGCACGACGACGCCGATCAGCCCCTCGACGTCCGGCTCGCCCGACACGGTCGCAGTATCCGCCACGCACGCGGGAGGGCGCTCGACACGCCGTCGCTGGGCCGAACGGGTGACCTCCTGCCGGTGCGTGGTCAACATCCCACCCCGTCGCGCCGACACGTCATCTGTCAGCGACAGAGGGAAGGGCACCATGCTGCGTAACCGAGGTATCAGGACCAAGCTGCTCGCCGTCCTGGCACTGCCCGTCGTCGTGCTGCTCGTGATCTCGAGCATCGTGTCGGCACTGCAGTTCCAGAGCGCCAGCAAGGCGACGCAGGTCGAGAAGCTCGCCACCGGCGCGGGCGTCCTCGGTGAGCTGGTGTCGAACCTGCAGGACGAGCGCGCCGCCTCCGAGGTGCGCGTGCAGTCACAGACCGTCTCCAAGGAGACCGAGCGCCAGCTCAAGGCCACCCGCCTGGCCACCAACGGCTCGCTCGTCGCCGTCCGCAAGCTGCTCGTCTCGGTCGACCTGAACGCGCTGTCGGCCGACGCCGGCACCGCGGTCGCCCAGGCGCAGGCCGGGCACGAGCGCCTGCTCGACATGCGCCGCCAGGTCGACGGCGGCTTCATCAGCACCGACACCGTGGCCTCGCAGTACGCCACCGTGATCGCCGCCGACATCGCGCTCCCGCAGCGCATCGGCGACGGCCTCGACGACCGCTCCATCGGCCAGCAGCTCGTGGCGTACTCCGCCTCGCAGCGCCTCACCGAGGTCGCGCTGCTGCAGCGCGAGGCCGGCCTGGCGCTCATCCGCGCCGACGGTCAGGACTCGGGCGACGCCCAGCGCCGCGCCATGGTCGAGTACGGCCAGCAGGACATCGCCGCGAGCACGCTGTTCCGCCAGAACGCGACCGCCCCGCAGCAGCAGGCCCTCGACAACGCGGTCTACAACCCGCCGACGCTGCGTGGCCTGTACCGCGAGGCCGAGGCCGCTCTCGAGCGCGGCGGCTCGCTCGGCGACATCGACACCGCCTACTGGCGCGCCGCGGCCAACCCCCGCATCGACGCGCTGAACGACCTGGGCGCCCCGATCGCCGCGGCCATCGCCGCGACCGCGAACGACACCGCGGCCGCTGCCCGGGCCCGTGCGCTGTTCGTGCTGCTCGGCTCGATCCTCCTCGTCGTCGTCGTCGGCGGCCTGGGTGTCTACCTGGCCCGCGCCATGACCCGCCCGCTGCGCCGCCTGACGGCCGCGGCCGGCGAGCTGGCCGACGAGCTGCCCCGCATGGTGGAGCGCATGGCCACCCCGGGCCAGGGCCCGGGCGTGGAGCTCCCCGAGATCCAGATCACCTCGAACGACGAGGTGGGTCAGCTGGCCCTCGCCTTCGTGAACGTGAACGAGACGACGGTCCGCGTCGCGGAGGAGCAGGCCGCGCTGCGCGCCTCGATCGCCGAGATGTTCGTCAACGTCGCCCGCCGCAACCACGTCCTCCTGTCGCGCCAGCTGAGCTTCATCGACCAGCTGGAGCGCACCGAGGAGAACCCGGACACGCTCGACAACCTGTTCCGCCTGGACCACCTCGCGACCCGGATGCGCCGGAACGCCGAGTCGCTCATCGTCCTCGCGGGCGTCGACGCCGGACGCCGCCTGCGTCGTCCGATGCCGCTGTCCGACGTGATCCGCACCGCCGTCTCCGAGATCGAGCGGTACGACCGCGTCGACCTCTCGCTGCAGGCCGACCCGCCGCTCGTCGGCCACGTCGCCCTCACCGCGGCGCACATGGTCGCGGAGCTGCTCGAGAACGCCACCCAGTTCTCCAACCCGGACACCCGCGTCATCGCGGCGACGGCGTTCGGTGCCGGCGGCGTCCGCGTCACCATCACCGACCTCGGCCTGGGCATGACCTGGGACGAGATCAACGACGCCAACCAGCGCATCGCCAACCCGCCCGTCACCGACGTGGTCGGCTCGCAGCGCCTCGGCTTCTACGTGGTCGGCCGCCTGGCCCGCCGCCTCGACGCCGCCGTGGTGCTGCGCCCGGGCCGCACGCAGGGCACCGTCGTCACCATCGACCTGCCGTCCGCGCTGTTCGTGCCCGGCTCGGTGCTCGAGGTGGCCGGCGGGTTCGACGACCTGGCGGACGCCGTCACCGAGGCGACCGGGTCGAGCGACCCGAGCGACTCGACCGGTTCGTCCGGCGGCTCCGCCCCCGCGGCGCACGACGACTTCACGCCGGTCGCCCCCACGGGCACCGACGCCGAGGTGCTCGACGTCGCTCCCGCCACCGACGGCTCGCTGCCGACCCTGCCGCGTCGCGGCCAGGGCGGCTCGGTGCAGCCCCGGGTCCCGGCGTCCGCGCCGGTGGAGCCGGCTCCGGCCGGGTCCGCCGACGGTGGTCTGCTGCCCCGCCGCTCGAAGGCGGCCGAGCCCGTCGTCGCCCCCGAGCCGGTCGCCGAGCCGGTCGAGGCGCCGTCCGGTCCCCGGTCCGGCATCTTCAGCGGCTTCCGCTCGCGCCGTGCGGTCGACGAGCCCGCCGACGCCCCCGAGACCGCGGCGGCCCCGGCCGCCCCGGTGACGGCGTCCGACGACCTGCAGGTCGCCACGGCGTCCGGTGCCCCGGTGTCCCTGCCGAGCCACCACGCGCACACCGTCCTGGACGACGAGCCCGCCGCCGAGTTCGTGCCGGTGCTCGAGGAGTCCAAGCCGCTGCCGACCCGCTCGCTGCCCGCCCGGGCCGTCGAGCCGGCACCGGAGCCCGTCGTGGCGCAGCTCGCCGAGGAGCCGGCCGCGCCGGTCGCCGAGGTCGAGCCGGTCGCCGAGGTCGAGCCCGTCGCGGTCGCCGAGCCGGTGGCCGTCGTCGAGCCCGAGCCGGTCGTCGAGCCCGAGGCCCTGCCGGTGCGCTCGCAGGGCGACGCCCTGCAGGCCTTCGCCCAGGCCGCGGGTCCCGCCTTCGAGCCGGTCTTCGAGCCCGAGGAGCCGGCCGAGCCGGCCCTGGGGTCGGCCGGGGTGGTCTCGCTCGACATCCTGCCCGACAAGGGTGGCAAGAAGCTGCGCCGCCGTCCGGCCAAGAGCGCCCCGGCGCCCGCGGCCGCCCAGGCCCCGGCCACCGCGCCGGTGCCCGCCCCCGCCGCTCCCGCGGCCGGTCTCTTCGGCGGCGCCGCGGCGGCGGTCGCCGAGGTCGCCTCGATCGCCCCGGCCGAGCCGGTCGCGGTCGAGGAGGGTCGCGCCGACGCCACCGCGCTCTTCGGACGTCGCCGCGAGGCGGCTGCTCCCGAGGCGCCGGCACCGGTCCCGGCCGTCCCGGCCCTCGCCGCCGCGCAGACCCTGCGCGAGCGGTCGGCCATGGCGTCCGAGGCGCTGTCGGAGCTGAGCGCGCTGTCCGCCTACAACCCGCAGACGGTGCAGCCGGCCGCCCCCACCTCGCTCACCCGACGGACGCCGCTCGCGACGCCCGCCGGTGCCGCCGGGCAGCGTGCCCAGCAGCAGACCGAGGAGCAGCCGCTCGGTGCCCGACGCACCAACCGCAACGCCGCCGACGTCCGCACCATGCTCTCCGGCTTCCGGGCCGGCGTGGAGCGCGGTCGCACGTCGCCCGGCGACACCGCCGACGAGCCCGCCGGCGACCACTGATGTCGACACCCCGCGTGTCGCTGCACGCTCAAGATCAGCTCCACCCTGTCCGATCAACCACCTGGATCGACCCCGCACCACTTCGGAGGACCACCCCGTGACGACGATGAGCACCGAGGCAGCCAACTTCAGCTGGCTCCTCGACAACTTCGTGAAGAGCGTGCCCGGCGTCAAGCACACGCTCGTCGTGTCCGCCGACGGCCTGCTGATGGCAATGTCCGACGAGCTCGACCGCACCGCCGGCGACCAGCTGGCCGCGATCGTCTCGGGCATGTCCAGCCTGACCCGCGGGGCAGCTCGCCAGCTGCGCGGCGGCGAGGTGCGGCAGGCCATCGTCGAGATGGACACGCAGTTCATGTTCCTCATGAACATCAGCGACGGCTCGGTGCTGTCGGTGGCCGCCGACGCCACCTGCGACGTCGGCCTGATCGGCTACGAGATGGCGCTGCTGGTGAGCCGCACCGAGGCCACCCTCACGCCGCAGCTGGTCACCGAGATGCGCTCGCGCCTCCCCGTCTCCGGGGCGGTCCGTGCGGGGATCCCGGGGTGATCCCGGTGGACCCCCTCGACCTCCCCGCCGACCTGGCGGAGGACGAGGCGGACGACGACACGTACGCCGTCCGCCCGTACGCGGTGACGGGTGGCCGGACGCGCACGTCGGCCAAGCAGGAGGCCCTGCCGGTCGAGGCGCTCGTCCAGTCCTTCGGTGGCGACGACGCGGTCGGGCTCACGCCCGAGCGACGCAAGATCATCGCCCTCACGTCCACGCAGTTCCTGTCCGTCGCGGAGCTCTCCGCGCACGTCGAGCTCCCGGTCGGCATCGTCCGGGTGCTCATCGCAGACATGGCCGAGGCCGGCCAGGTCAAGATCCACGGTCTGGGCACCACGTCCCAGGCCGCCCCAGCAACCAGCCTCAGCGTCCTGGAGAGTGTTCTCAATGGCATTTCCTCGCTCTGACGTCGCGCCGTCGGGCACGCCCGCGGCGGCCGCGGGCGCCGGCGCCGCGGCTGCGACCCCCGAGACGGCCCCCACCGTCGTCAAGATCGTCGTGGCCGGCGGGTTCTCCGTCGGCAAGACGACCTTCATCGGTTCCCTCTCGGACATCGAGCCCCTCCGCACGGAGGCCGCGATGACCGAGCACTCGGTCGGCGTCGACGACGCCGGTCTGGTGACCGACCGCAAGACCAGCACCACCGTCGCCATGGACTTCGGCCGCATCTCGCTGCCGGGCAACCTGTGGCTGTACCTGTTCGGCACCCCGGGCCAGGACCGCTTCCTCTTCATGTGGGACGACCTGGTCAAGGGCGCCATCGGGGCGGTCGTGCTCGTCGACACCGACCGGCTCGACCAGTGCTTCCCGGCCGTCGACTACTTCGAGGCGCGGCAGATCCCGTTCGTCGTGGCGGTCAACTGCTTCGACGGCGTGGCCCGCCACCAGCTCGAGGACGTCCGCGAGGCGCTCGCCGTCCCCGCGCACGTGCCGATGCTCTACACGGACGCACGCACCCGGGCGGCGACCAAGCAGGCGCTCATCAGCGTCGTGCAGCTCGCCATGCAGCGCCTCACCGGCGCCTGAGCCCGCACCAGACACCGCCGAGCTGCCACCTCTGGGGCACCGAACCACGGTTCGGTGCCGCGGAAGTGGCAGCTCGGCGGCGTCTCGGGGGTCAGTCCAGGGTCTTGGCCCCGGTCATGATCGCCACGCCCTCGCCCATCTCGTGGGTGCTGGGGGTGATGACGCCGGCCCGGCCGCCGAGCCGCTGCACGTGGATGCGGTCGGCGACCTCCCACACGTGCGGCATGTTGTGGCTGATGAAGATGATCGACAGCCCGCGGTCGCGCAGCTGCTTGATCATGTCGAGCACCATGCCCGACTCCTTGACGCCCAGCGCCGCGGTCGGCTCGTCGAGGATGACGACCTTGCTGCCGAACGCCGCGGCGCGCGCCACCGCCACCGCCTGCCGCTGACCACCCGACAGGGTCTCGACGGCCTGGTTCATGTTCTGGATCGTCTGGATCCCCAGGTCCTGCACCGACTTCCCGGCCCGTCGCTCCATGCCCTTCTTGTCGAGCATGCGCAGCACCGAGCCGAGCGGTCCCTTGCGGCGCTCCTCGCGAGCCAGGTACAGGTTGCTCGCGATGTCGAGCGCAGGGATGACGGCGAGCTGCTGGTAGACGGTCTCGATGCCGGCCTCGCGCGCGTCCTGCGGCTTGCGGAACGCGACCGGCTGGCCGTTGAGCCGCACCTCGCCCGAGTCCGGCACGAAGGCTCCGGTCAGGCACTTGATGAGGGTCGACTTGCCGGCACCGTTGTCGCCGATGACCGCGAGGATCTCGCCCGGGTACAGGTCGAGGTCGACGCCGTTCAGCCCGACCACCCGGCCGAACGTGATGACCAGGCCACGGGCCTGCAGCACCGGCTGCTGGCTGTAGATGTGCTCCTTGCCGGCCGGCACGCCGCCGTAGGCGACCTCCTGCTGGTCCGGGTGCTGGGACGTCGTCACACCTTCACCCGCCTGATCCACTGGTCGACCGCGACGGCGACGATGACGAGGATGCCGGTGGCCAGCACGCGCCACTGCTGGTCGACACCCATCTGCGAGAGCCCGAACTGGAGCGTCTGGACGATGAGCGCGCCGATGAGCGTGCCGATCAGCCGTCCGCGGCCGCCGAACAGGCTGGTGCCGCCGATGACGACGGCGGTGATGCTGGCCAGGTTCGCGTCCGGTGCCGCGTTCGGCGTGGCCGCACCGGCACGGCCGATGAGGATCCACGCCGCGATGCCGTAGATGAGCCCGGCGACCGTGTAGACGGCGAGCAGGATGCGCTTGCTCGGCACGCCCGAGAGGCGGGCCGACTCGGCGTCGTCGCCGACCGCGTACACGTAGCGTCCCCAGGCGGTCTGCGAGAGCACGAAACCGACCACCAGGTAGATCAGGACGACGACGACGATGCCCCAGGTGAGCCGGAAGTCGCCGATCGCGAAGCCCTCGCCGAGGAAGTTGAGCAGCCGCGGCAGGTGGTCGGCCTGGATGCTCTCGCCGCCGGAGTAGAGCAGCGCGATGGCGGTGAAGATGCTCAGCGTGCCGAGCGTGACGATGAACGGCGGCAGGTTGATCCGCGTGACGAGCGCGCCGTTCAGCAGGCCGGCCGCGGTGGCCAGCGCGACGCCGATCAGCAGGCCCAGCAGCCCCGGCATCCCGCCGTCCTTCGACAGCGTGGCCATCACCATCATCGACAGCACCATCACCGCACCCACCGACAGGTCGATGCCCGCGGTGAGGATGACGAGCGTCTGCCCGACGGCGAGGGCGGCCACGACCGCCGACTGCTGCAGCAGGATGCCCATCGAGTTCGGGGTGAGGAACGTCGGCGTCGCGATGAAGAACGCCACGAAGGCCACGAGGAGCAGGAACAGCGGGCTCAGCCACGGTCTCCCGTGCAGCTGGTGCTGCACCTTCTGCAGCGGGGACTGCTGCCGCCGAGCGAACTCGGCGGCAGCAGCCGAACCGGTGGTCGTGGTGGTGGTCATGCGATCAGTTGCCCCAGCACAACGAGTTGCCCTTGCCCGAGTCGATGCTCTCGACGCCGTCGGCCGGCTTGTCGGTCACCAGCGCGACGCCGGTGTTGAAGAAGTCGAGGCCGTCGGACGGCTTCGGCTTCTCGCCGCCGCGGGCGATCTTGGCGATGGCCTCCATGCCGAGCGTGGCCATCTTCAGCGGGTACTGCTGCGCCGTGGCGCCGATGACGCCGCTCTTGACGCTCGAGACGCCGGCGCACCCGCCGTCGACCGACACGATGAGCGCCTGCTTGCCGGCGGCCTTCAGTGCGGCGTTCGCGCCGACGGCGGTGGGCTCGTTGATCGTGTACACCAGGTTGATGTCGGGGTTCTTCGCCAGGCACTTCTCCATGGCGCTGCGCCCGCCGTCCTCGGCGCCCTGACCGGCCTCGTTGCAGACGATCGTGTAGTCGCCGCCCTTGCCGCCGGTGTACTTGCCGCTCTTGGCCTCGTCGCCGTTCTTCTTCGGGTCGGCGACGTCGATGCCCATGCCCTCGAGGAAGCCCTGGTCGCGGTTGTAGTCGACCGAGACGATCTTGTCGTCGAAGAGGTCGAGCAGCGCGATGACGGCCTTCTTGCCGTCCAGCGTCGAGGCGGCCCACTGGCCGTCGAGCTTGCCGGCCTCGCGGTTGTCCGTGGCGAAGGTGATGTCGACGGTGTCGGCCGGGTCGGGCGGGGTGTCGAGCGCGATCACGAAGAGGCCGGCGTCGCGGGCCTTCTTCATGGCGGCGTTCACGCCGGTGCTCATCGGGGTGATGAGGATGCCCTTGTCGCCGCGGGCGATGGAGTCCTCGATGGCCGTGATCTGGCCCTGGTCGTCGCCCTCCTGCTTGCCGCTGGCGACGGTGAGCTTCACGCCGTTCTTGCCGGCGTCGGCCTTGGCGCCCTTCTGCATGGCGACGAAGAAGGGGTTGGTCGAGTCCTTGGTGATGAGGCTGACGCCGACGGTCTTCTCGCCGCCGGACGACGACGCTCCGGCGTCGTCGCCGCCGCGGTTGCAGGCTGCGGTCGCGCTGACTGCGAGGCACGCCGCGGCGACCGCGACCGCCCGTCGCGTCATCGAGTGGGAGGGGGAGGTGCGCATCATGCCGGTGCCCTTCAGAGAACTGCTGACGACCTTGTCAGGCCCGTGCCTAGTCCGCTGACCTGCGGAAGTCAATGACCGGGGCCCCTGGCGAGACCGCGTCCCGTCCACATGGTGGACGTCCGGAGCCGTGCCGGGGCGTCCGACGTCCAGAGGGTGTTCGCTGTCCACGAGGTCGCGCGCGTCCGCGCGCGCCGACGCCTGCCCGCTCGACCGAGAGGTGACCCCCCGTGACCGTCTACGACGACGTGACCGCGCTCATCGGCAACACCCCGCTGGTCCGCCTGAACCGCGTCACCGACGGTGCGGGCGCGACCGTGCTGGCGAAGCTCGAGTTCTACAACCCGGCCAACAGCGTGAAGGACCGCATCGGCGTCGCGATGATCGACGCCGCGGAGGCGTCCGGCGAGCTGCAGCCGGGCGGCAGCATCGTCGAGGCCACGAGCGGCAACACCGGCATCGCGCTCGCCATGGTCGGCGCCGCGCGCGGCTACAAGGTGATCCTCACGATGCCCGAGACGATGTCGAAGGAGCGCCGGGCCCTGCTGCGCGCGTTCGGCGCCGAGCTGGTGCTCACGCCCGGCGGCGAGGGCATGAAGGGCGCGGTGAACAAGGCCGTCGAGATCGGCCAGGAGCGCGGGGCCGTGCAGGTGCGGCAGTTCGCGAACGCCGCCAACCCCGAGATCCACCGGCGCACCACGGCCGAGGAGATCTGGCGCGACACCGACGGCGCCGTCGACGTGTTCGTGGCCGGCATCGGCACCGGCGGCACCATCACCGGCGTCGGCCAGGTGCTGAAGCAGAAGAAGCCGGGCGTGCAGATCGTCGGGGTCGAGCCGGAGGAGTCGCCGATCCTGAACGGCGGCGCACCCGGCCCGCACAAGATCCAGGGCATCGGCGCCAACTTCGTGCCCGAGATCCTCGACCGCGAGGTCTACGACGAGATCATCGACGTGAACGCCGAGACGTCCGTCGAGTGGGCCCGCCGCGCCGCCGCGGAGGAGGGGCTGCTCGTCGGCATCTCGTCCGGTGCGGCGATCAAGGCCGCCGTCGACCTCGCCAAGCGCCCGGAGAACGCCGGCAAGACGATCGTCGTGATCATCCCCAGCTTCGGCGAGCGGTACCTGTCGACGATCCTGTACGCCGACCTCCTCGACTGACCGGGTGCCGCACCCGGACGCGGCCGCGCCGACCTCCTTCTGGCGGTCGGCGCGGGCGCGCGTGCTCGAGGACCTCGACGCCGCGGCGGTGCGCGACCCGGCTGCCCGCAACCGCCTCGAGCTGCTGCTGTGCTACCCCGGGCTGCACGCCGTGTGGATCCACCGCGCGGCCCACCGGCTCTGGCGCCGACCGGGTCTGCGCCTGGCCGCGCGGCTGCTGTCGCAGCTCAACAGGTCGCTCACGGGCGTGGAGATCCACCCCGGGGCCGTCGTCGGCCGCCGGCTGTTCATCGACCACGCCATGGGCGTGGTGATCGGCGAGACGGCCGAGGTCGGCGACGACGTCCTGCTCTACCACGGGGTCACCCTGGGCGGCCGGAGCCTGGCGCGGGCCAAGCGCCACCCGACGCTCGAGGACGGCGTGAGCGTGGGTGCCGGGGCACGGGTGCTCGGCCCCATCACGATCGGTGCCGGGTCGCAGATCGGGGCCAACTCCGTCGTGGTGAAGGACGTCCCCCCGAACAGCATCGTCGTCGGCGTGCCCGGTGTGGCCCGCCCGGCGCAGGGGCACGACGTGTACGACGTCTGGGCCGACCCGGAGATCTACATCTAGGCGACCCGACGGTCCGCGTGCCCGTCGCGGGCGCGGCCACGGCGGTGAGCGGCGGACACGGGACGTTGCGTCCCGAAACGGTCATCCCGCGGTGGGCCGCAGGGTCCTCACGGGCAGCGCGCCCACCGGAACCTGCCTGGGGCGGCTGATCGGCCGTCGTCCGGTGCCCGACACCGGTTCTCGGGAGGCGATCCCGGGGTCACGCGCCGGACACACGGTGGTCACGAGGCGGTCACGCAACCTGCCCGCGGGCGCCCGTTTCGAGTGCCCGGATGCCCGTTTAGGACCGGGTGTTGCCGGAGGTCGTGTGGCCTGCGTTACATGCAGACGGCAACAGGCGCCCGAAACGGGCGCAGTCGGCAACGGAGCGGACGGTGACGAGGTGCGCGTGACGATGCGTCCGGCGATCCCCACCGTCCCGTCGGCAGGCCCTTCCATGACGTCCGGGACGGCGCACGACGTCCCGGTACGGCGCGACCCCGCAGCACCCGAGAGCCGCCCGGTGGGGGCGGTCTCCGGCATGAAGGAGGAGCAGTGACCCAGAACCCCAGGTTGTGGCGCACCGTCGTCACGTCCGGGCTCGTCGCCTCGGCGCTCGTGGCCGCCGGCTGCGCCGGCGCCGGTGGTGGCGGCAGCGCCAGCGGCGGCGGCGCCGGTGGCGGCGACGCGAAGTCCATCAACGTCCTGATGGTCAGCAACCCGCAGATGACCGACATCCAGAAGCTCACCGCCGACACCTTCACCAAGGACACCGGCATCAAGGTGAACTACACCGTCCTCGACGAGAACAGCCTGCGCGACAAGGTCACCCAGGACGTCGCCACCAAGGCCGGTCAGTACGACGTCGCGACCGTCGGTGCCTACGAGATCCCGATCTGGGCGAAGAACGGCTGGCTGCACGAGGTCGGCAGCTACGCGTCGAAGGACGCGAGCTACGACCAGTCCGACCTGCTGAAGCCGATCCAGGAGGCCATCAGCTCCGACGGCAAGCTCTACGGCCTGCCGTTCTACGGCGAGTCCTCGATGCTCATGTACCGCAAGGACGTGCTGAAGGCCAAGGGCGTCACGATGCCCGAGCGCCCGACGTGGGACCAGGTCGCCGACATCGCGGCCAAGGTCGACGGCGCCGAGCCGGGCATGAAGGGCATCTGCCTGCGCGGCCTGCCGGGCTGGGGCGAGATGTTCGCGCCGCTCACCACCGTCGTGAACACCTACGGCGGCACCTGGTTCGACAAGGACTGGACCGCCAAGGTCAACGCGCCGGAGTTCAAGAAGGCCGCGAACTTCTACGTCGACCTGGTCAAGAAGCACGGCGAGACCGGTGCGGCGCAGGCCGGCTTCACCCAGTGCCTCAGCGCGATGACCCAGAGCAAGGTCGCCATGTGGTACGACGCGACCTCCGCCGCCGGCTCGCTCGAGGACCCCAAGTCGAGCGACGTCGCGGGCAAGATCGGCTACGCCTACGCGCCGACCGGCACCGTGCAGAAGCCGTCCGGCTGGCTGTGGACGTGGGCGTGGGTCATGCCGCAGACCACGAAGAAGGCGGACGCCGCCTCGAAGTTCATGCTCTGGGCGACCAGCAAGGACTACGAGAAGCTCGTCGGCGAGAAGCTCGGCTGGGCCCGCGTGCCGTCCGGCAAGCGCGCCAGCACCTACGAGCTGCCCGAGTACAAGAAGGAGGCCGCTGCGTTCGGTGACATCACCCTGAAGTCGATCGAGGAGGCCAACCCGACCGACCCGGGTGCGCAGCCCCGCCCGACGGTCGGCGTCCAGTACGTCGGCGTCCCCGAGTTCACCGACCTCGCCACCGAGATCTCGCAGCAGCTCAGCGCGGTCATCGCCGGCAAGGGCACGGTCGACGCGGTGCTCGACGACGCGCAGAAGCAGGCCCAGACGGTCGGGGACAAGTACAAGTAAGGTCCCCGCACCCGAACGACCGCACCACTGCTCGTCCTGCTCCACCCGACCCACCTGCTCCACCGCGAGGCCCGGCCGGCGTCGAACCCCGACGCCGGCCGGGCACCGCCCCGCCAGGCTCCGCCCGGCCCCCCGCACCGGCAGCAGCTCCAGGAGGCTCCGCATGACCGCCGTCGCCGAGAGACCGACGCAGACCCTCGAGGTCCGTCACACCAAGCAGTCGAAGTGGGGCCGGCGAGCACCCCTGCTGCCCGCGCTGATCTTCACCATCGTCATCACGCAGGTGCCGTTCCTCATCACGATCGCCCTGTCGTTCACGAACTGGAACGTGCTGAAGGACGGCGACTCGCCCGCCGGGTTCGCGGCGCTCGACAACTACAAGTCGGTGTTCACCGACGCGAACCTGCGCACCTCCGTCGTCAACACGGTGATCCTGACCGTGGGCGTGGTGCTGTTCAGCCTCCTGGTCGGGCTCGGCCTGGCGCTGCTGCTCGACAAGAAGTTCCCCGGTCGCGGCCTGGCCCGCACCCTGCTCATCACGCCGTTCCTGCTCACCCCCATCGCGGCAGCCATGCTGTGGCGCTACGCGATGTGGGACCCGGACCTCGGCCTGGTGAACGGCATCGCCGGCGCGGTCGGCAAGCTGTTCGGTGGCGACGGCATCGTGTCGATCGCCTGGACGTCGCAGTACCCGATGGCCGTCCTGATCTTCCAGCTGGTCTGGCAGTGGACGCCGTTCATGATGCTCATCATCCTGGCCGGCCTGCAGTCGCAGCCGGGCGACGTCATGGAGGCGGCCCGGGTCGACGGCGCGAGCGCCTGGCAGACCTTCCGCTACGTGACGCTGCCGCACCTGCGCCAGTACCTCGAGCTCGCCGCGCTGCTCGGCACGATCAACATCGTGCAGACGTTCGACGCGATCCGTCTGACCCGCGGCGGCCCCGGTCTGTCGACCAGCACGCTGCCCTTCCGCATCTACCAGACGATGTTCCAGTCGTACGAGTACGGCCTGGCGGCCGCGCAGGGCGTCGTCGTGGTCATCTTCACCATCATCATCGCGACGTTCGCGCTCCGCGTCGTCTCGTCCCTCTTCACCGAGGAGGTCGCCCGATGAGCACCGCCACCGCTCCCGTCACCGGTTCCGGCACGATCGCCGGCACCACCCCCCCGAAGCGTCGCGGCAAGGTGCGCGGCTCGGCCGACGCGGCGCAGCGCGCGAAGCCCGTCTGGGCGGTCGTCACCTGGGTGATCGTGGTGCTGTTCTTCGCACCGGTCGCCTGGATGGTGCTGACCTCGTTCCACACCGAGTCGGACGCCGCGCGCAACCCCCCGCGGCCGTTCGCCGGTCTGACGCTGGCCAACTACGAGAGCATCTTCAGCGGGAGCGGCAAGGCGACGCCGTTCCTCATCAACTCGCTCACCGCGTCGGTGCTGTCGCTGATCCTCGTGCTGCTGCTGTGCATCCCCGCGGCGTACGCGCTGTCGATCAAGCCGGTCGAGAAGTGGACCGACGTCCTCTTCTTCTTCCTGTCGACGAAGTTCCTGCCGCCGATCGCCGCGCTGCTGCCGATCTACATCATCACGCAGCGCATCGGCGCCCTCGACAACGTCTACACGCTGGTCATCCTGTACACCTCGATGAACCTGCCGATCGCGGTCTGGATGATGCGGTCGTTCCTCGCCGAGGTGCCCAAGGAGATCCTGGAGGCCGCGTCGATGGACGGCGCCGGCCTGGCCACCCAGCTGATCCGCATCGTGCTGCCGATCGTGTCGCCGGGCATCGCGGCCACCAGCCTCATCTGCGTGATCTTCAGCTGGAACGAGTTCATGTTCGCGCTGAACCTCACCAGCGTGCGGGCCGCGACCGCGCCGTTCTTCGTGCTCTCGGGCGTCGCCCAGGAGGGCCTGTTCCTGGCCAAGCTCTGCGCGGCGTCCACGATCGTGTCGCTGCCGGTGGTCATCGCCGGGTTCGCGGCGCAGGACAAGCTCGTGCGCGGGCTCTCGCTCGGCGCGATCAAGTGACCCGCGGCACCGTGCAGCACCCCTCGAGAGGAGCGGTCGCGTGAAGGCCGTCGTCATCAGCGCGCCGGGCGAGCTGGAGGTCACCACGGTCGACGACCCGACGCCGGGTCCGCGCGACGTCGTGGTGCGCGTGGCCGGCGTGGGCATCTGCGGCACCGACCTGCACATCCTGCAGGGCGAGTTCGCGCCCACCCTGCCGGTCGTGCCGGGTCACGAGTTCGCCGGCGAGGTCGTCGCCGTCGGCTCCGAGGTCACCGAGGTGCGGGTCGGGCAGCAGGTGTGCGCCGACCCCTCGCTGTACTGCCACGAGTGCTACTACTGCCGCAAGGGTCGCGACAACATGTGCGAGCGGTGGGCCGCGATCGGCGTGACCGAGGGCGGTGCCGCCGCGGAGTACGTCGTGGCGCCGGTGGCCAACTGTGTGGTGCTGCCCGAGGGCGCGCGGACCGCCGACTGGGCGCTCGTCGAGCCGCTGGCCTGCGCCGTGCGCGGGATCGACGTGCTGAAGCCCAGCCTCGCCGACAGCGTGCTGATCTACGGCTCGGGCACGATGGGCCTGATGGTCATGGAGCTGGTGAAGCGCGCGGGCGCCGGCAGGGTCGACGTCGTCGACCTCAACGCCGAGCGGCTGCAGACCGCCGTGCAGCTGGGGTGCAGCAACGCCGTCACCTCGGCCGACGAGCTCGAGATGCCTCGAGGCTGGGACGTCGTCATCGACTGCACCGGCGTGGTGGCGGCCATCGAGGACGGCCTGCCCCGCGTCGACAAGGGCGGCACGTTCCTGCAGTTCGGCGTCACCGGCATGCACGACACCGCGAAGTGGAACCCGTACGTGGTCTTCAACCAGGAGATCACCATCACCGGGTCGATGGCGGTGCTGCGCAGCTACGAGCGGGCTGCCGCGCTCTTCGCCGACGGCGTGCTCGACCCCGACGTCATGATCAGCCACCGGTACGGGCTCGAGGACTACCCGAAGGCGCTGCAGCAGTTCGCCGACGGCGTCGGGCGCAAGATCCAGGTGAACCCGGGCGCCTGAGGGGGATCGCGATGCGTGACGTGGGCGAGCGGCAGCGCTCGATCCTGGCCCTGGCCAGGTCGTCGGGGTCGGTGGAGGCCACCGACCTGGCCGACAAGCTCGGCGTCTCGATCGAGACGGTGCGCCGCGACCTGCGGGTGCTCGAGCAGCACGGCGTCGTCCGGCGCACGCACGGCGGCGCCTACCCGGTCGAGAACGCGGGCTTCGAGACGCGGTTGTCGGAGCGCACCGGTGCCCGGCTGGCCGAGAAGCGGCGCATCGCGCAGGCGGCCATCGGGTGCCTGGCCGACGCCTCCTCCGTGTTCATCGACGAGGGCTTCACGCCGCAGCTGGTGGCCGAGGCGCTGCCGGCCGACCGGCCCATCACCGTGCTGACGGCGTCCGTGCCGCTCGCCGCCGCGATCAGCGGGCAGCCGCACCTGACCGTGATCCTGCTCGGCGGCCGGGTGCGACCGAACACCCTCGCCGTCGTCGGCGCCTCGGTGACGGCGATGCTCGGCCGGTACGTCGTCGACCTGGCGATCCTCGGCGCGAACGGCATCTCGCTGACGCACGGCCTCACGACGCCCGACCCGGCGGTGGCCGACGTCAAGACCCAGGCGATCCGCTCCTCGCGCCGCCGGGTGCTGGTCGGCGTGCACTCGAAGTTCGGGATCAGCAGCTTCTGCCGCTTCGGCGAGCTGCGCGACCTCGAGACCGTGATCACCGACGACGGCCTGCCCCTGGCCCAGGCGCGCCGCTACCAGGACCAGGGGCCGCACGTCATCCGCGCCTGACGCTCAACAGGTGATGGTGCGAGCGTAGGTCCCGCCGCTCTGCTTGTAATCCAGCGACCGACGGTCCGCGACGGACGTGCACTTGCTGTCGACCTGGTTGTCCAGAACGATCTTGATGCGCATGGTCTTGCCGCAGGTGTTGGTTGCTGTGTAGTGCCTGAAGAGGCCGTCGTTGTAGCTGCCTCTCAGGATGCAGCTAGGTGCAGTTCCTGTCGCGGCCATCGCTGGCGCGGCTTGCGCACCGGTGACGGCTGCCGCCAGTACCAGACTGAATGTCAGAGTGGCCGTTCGTCGTCCTCGCATCAAGCTCCCCGTCCCTGCGGTTGATTCAATGGCTGTTCAGCAGAACTTGTCGAACAGCAGGAAACCTACCGGCACGCGATGACGTATGGGAGTCGTCGACCAGGACGTTCCTAGAGGTCGCTCTGCGCACGCACCTCGTCGAGGGTGCGCATGATCGCGACGGTCTCGTCGAGCGGGAGCACCGGCGACTCGAGCAGCCCGGCGCGCAGGCAGCGCACCACCTCGGCGGCCTCGTGCCGCAGGCCGTGGCCCTCGTGCGGCTCGTCCCACGTCCACGCCTCGCCCTCGCGCGGGGTGACGGTGAACGACGTCGGGGCGTACCAGACCTCGTCGATCTCGAGGCGGCCCTCGGTGCCGACGATCGCGGCCCGGTTCGAGCCCTTCGCCAGCAGCGTCGTCGACAGCACGGCGTGGGCACCCGACTCGTGCTCGAGCAGGATCGACGTCTGCGCGTCGACGCCGGTGAAGGCCGGGGTGGCCCGGGCCGTGACGCGCGTCGGGGTGCCGAGCACCATCGAGGCGAACGACACCACGTAGACACCGAGGTCGAGCAGCGCCCCGCCGCCGAGCTCGGGCGCGAAGACGCGGTGCGACGCGTCGTGCTCGAACCACTGCGCGTGGTCGGCGACGACGCTCACCACGTCGCCCAGCACGCCGCTCTCGAGCACCTCGCGCACCGCGACCACGTGCGGGTTCCAGCGCGCCCACATGGCCTCCATGCAGAAGACGCCGGCGTCGCGGGCCGCGTCGACGACCTCCTGGGCCTCGTCGCCGGTCATCGTGAACGGCTTCTCGATCAGCAGGTGCTTGCCCGCCCGGACGGCGTCGAGCGCGACCGGGTGGTGCCACGGGTGCGGCGTCGCGACGTACACGACGTCGACGTCGGGGTCGGCGAGCAGCGCGTCGTACGAGCCGTGCGCGCGGGCGACGCCGTGGGCCGCGGCGAACGCGTCGGCCGACTCCTGCGTGCGGGAGCCGACGGCCACCACCTCGGCCGGGGTGTCGGGCCCGAGCAGGGCGAGGTCGTCGGTGAAGGTGGCCGCGATGCCACCGGTGCCGACGACGCCGAAGCGCACCGGCCGCGAGTCGAGGTCTGTCACGCCCCGCAGGCTATGCGCCCCGGGCGGAGATCTCGCGGGGAGCCGCGTCGGCCGCCTGCTCGCGCAGCGTCTCGAGCATCTCCGGCAGCGGTCGCGGCCGGGCGAAGAGGAACCCCTGACCGCTGGGGCAGTGCCCCGCGGCGAGCAGCGCCGCCTGCTCGGGCCGCTCGATGCCCTCGGCGACGACGTCCAGGTCGAGGGCGGAGGCGATGGCCAGGATGGCGTCGACGAGGGCCCGGGCCCGCGGCACCAGGTCGATGTCGCGGGTGAAGCTGCGGTCGATCTTCAGCGCGCTGACCGGCAGGTGCTGCAGGTAGCCGATCGAGGAGAAGCCCACCCCGAAGTCGTCGATCGCCAGGTACGCGCCGGCGCGGGTCAGCTGACGCAGGGTCTCGGCCGTCTCGAGGTCGTCCTGCACGAGCACCGTCTCGGTCATCTCCAGCACCAGCCGGCTGCCGCCGAGCGCCGCGGCGGCCCGACCCACCTGGGCGACGAACCCGGGGTCGCGCAGCTGCAGGGCCGACATGTTCACCGCGAGGTCGAGGTCGTGACCCGCGGCGGCGACCAGCAGCGGGGCGTCGCGCACCACCTGGTCGAGCACCCACGCGCCGAGCGGCACGACGAGCCCGCTCTCCTCGGCGGCGGTGATGAACTCGTCCGGCGGCACCAGCACGCCTCCGCGCTGCCAGCGCACCAGCGCCTCCAGGCCGATGGTGCGGCCCGCCGGCAGGTCGACGACCGGCTGGTAGTGCACGACCAGCTCGTGCTCGATGCCGTGGCGCAGCGCCTCGATGAGCTCGAGTCGCTTCACGCGCTCCTGACCGAGCGAGCCCTCGTAGCGCACGTACTGGTTCTTGCCGAGGGCCTTCGCGCGGTACATGGCCATGTCGGCCTGCCGCAGCAGCAGGGCGGCGTCGGCGCCCGGCGTCGACACCGCGACGCCGATGCTGGTGCTGACCACGACCTCGTGCTCGGCGACGGTGATCTCGGCGCGCATCGCACCCACGAGCCGGCGGCACAGGGCGGTGACCTCGGCCTCGTCCTGCGCCTGCTCGACGACGACGGCGAACTCGTCGCCGCCGAGCCGGGCCACGACGTCGCCGTCGCGCACGTGCGCGCGCAGCCGGGCCGCGACGGTGCGCAGCAGGTCGTCGCCGGCCGCGTGGCCGAACCGGTCGTTGACCGACTTGAAGCCGTCGAGGTCGAGGTAGAGCACGGCCACCGGCTGCTCGGCGCTGGCGGACCGGACGGCGCGACCGAGCCGGTCGAGCAGCAGCGCGCGGTTGGGCAGGCCGGTGAGGGCGTCCTCGCGGGCCTGGCGAGCCATCTGCTCGCCGAGTCGCAGCCGCGACAGGGCCTCCTGGCCGACGCTGGCGAGCGTCTCCAGCGCCTGCCGGTCGGCGGCGACGGTCGAGCGGGCGCGACCGCCGGCGGGGGAGACCATCCACAGCTCGCGGTCACCCGTGGTGAGCGGGACGCCGATCTCACCCTGACCGGGCGGGGTGTCGCGGATGCCGGCGCGCACCCGCGCGACGACGGAGCGCACCTGCCCGTCCAGCGTCTCCAGCGCCTCGTCGTACGACTGCGCGCCCTGCAGCTCGGCCGCGGCCCCGAAGAGCGCCGTCAGCCGGCGCTGGTGCTCGGCGCCGCGCGAGATCGAGCGGGTGGCCACCAGGATGGTGAGCACCGGCACGGCCATCAGCACGCTGGCCCACGGCGGCAGGCCGCGCAGCACGATGGTCATGAGGTAGCCGAGGCTGTCGATGGCGACGAACAGCACGCCGGCCAGCACGCCGTTGTTCTGCCGCATCTCGGCGAGCAGCGAGGTGCGCCGCTCGAGGCCGATCGACACCGCGGACACCACGTAGTCGGTGAGGAAGTAGATCGCGCAGCCGAGGCTGACGGCGACGAGCTCGTGCAGCGACGTCTCGTCGAGCGGGCTGAGGGCGCGCATGGTGGTCACGGCCAGGGCGCCCGAGACGACGCTGATGCCGACGTTGAACGCCCGCACGTCCCAGCGCTTGGCGGTGGTCAGCTGCGACGCGAGCTGGCCCAGGGCGAAGATGCCCAGCGCCCCGGTGCCGCCGTGGAAGCAGGCCAGGCAGAGCAGCGCCGCCGACTCGAAGCTCACCTCGAGCCCGGTCTCGCCCCGGCTCAGCACCAGCGGGAAGCGCGCCATGATGACGATGAGCGGCACGCCGACGACGATCAGCAGCACCCAGGTGAGGTCGAGGCGGTCCGACGTCAGCAGCCTGACGACGGCCACGAGCGTGATCACGGACCCGGCCGCGCACACGGCGAGGTCGAACGCCCAGCTTAGCCTGCCCTTGCTCGGGGGCAGTGCGCTCATCGCGTGCCTCCCGCGCGGTCGGTCAGACGGCTCCGGCGACACCATCGGCACGTCGGCCGGCGATCTGTAGCGGTCTCGGACGGAGATCTGCCGGGGTGCCCTCCCGCCGGTCGGCTGCCCGAGGCGGCACGATGACGCCGTGACGCAGACCGAGGGCGAGCCGGAGCCGGACGACGAGCGCCGACGCCGCGACGACCGGCGCCGCACCATCGACCTGACCTACCTCGAGCGGGGCGGTGTGGAGCGGCGCGAGCTGCCCGGCGTCGAGCGGCGAACCGCCCGGGCGGACGACGTCCCGCCGGCCGAGCGCACCGACGACGAGGGCGAGGCCGAGGAGACCGAGCCACCGGGCACGCCCTAGGGCGCGACCGGGGTGACGCTGGGCAGGATGTGGGCGGTCACCATCGTCGGGCGGCCTTCGTCGTCGTCGAGCCGGCCGGCCAGCACCAGCGCGTGCACCGGCTCGCCGTGCACGTCGAGGTAGCGCTTCTCGACCCGCTGCGACCCCGGCTCGCCGGCCAGCAGCCGCTGCAGGTTGCGCTCGTCGGCGGCCCGGTCGTCGGGGTGGGTCAGGTCGGCCACCGAGCGGCCCACCAGCTCGTCGGGCGTCGTGCCGAGCAGCCGCGCGAACGCCTCGTTGACCTGCACGATCGTGCCGTCGAAGCGCGACAGCGCCATGCCGATCGGCGCCTGCTCGAACGCCCACTCGAAGCGCGCCTCGGTGCCCGCGAGGCGTCGCTCGACCTCGATCTGCCGCGTGACGTCGCGGCTGATCGACACGATCTCGGTCGCCACGCCGTCCGGCCCCTTCACCGCCTGCGCCACCGAGCTGAGCCAGCGGTACTCGCCGTCGCGGCGGCGCACCCGCAGCACCCGGCGGGCCGGCGTCCGCCAGAACGCCGGGTCGTCGCCGTTCGGCAGGTCGTGCAGGTCGTCGGGGTGGATCTGGTCGGCCATCGGCCGCCCGATGAGCTGCGACGGCGAGTAGCCGAGCACCGCCAGCGACGACGGCGAGACGTAGGTGATGCGGCGCGTGGTGTCGGTGATGACCACCAGCTCGTCGTTGCTGCCCCAGATGCGCACCGGCGGCGGCACCTGCGGGTCGAGGCGCGCGGCCGGGCGGTCGAGGTCGGCCTCGCGCTGCGGCCGGCCGAACCAGTAGCCCTGGGCCCAGTCGCACCCGAGCGCGAGCAGCTGCTGCGCCTGCTCGGGACCCTCGACGCCCTCGGCGCACACGTGCAGGCCGAGGCTGTGCGCGGTGTCGATGACCAGCCGGATGATGACGGTGTCGCGGGCCTGGTCGTGCACGTGCGACACGAACGAGCGGTCGATCTTCAGGACGTCGAACGGCATCCGGCGCAGCATGGCGAGCGGCGAGTGGCCGACGCCGAAGTCGTCGAGGGCCAGCTTCACGCCGAGGCGGCGCAGCCCGCGCAGCCGGGCGGCCGTCTCGTCCCAGTCCTCGACGGCGGCGTTCTCGGTGATCTCGAGGAAGATGCGCGCCGGGTCGAGGCCCGAGTCGCGCAGCGCCGACCGCACCTCCTCGGCGAACCCGAGGTCGGTCAGCTGCAGCGGCGAGACGTTGACGCTGATGCTGGGCAGCCGGCCCTCGTCGCTCGGCCACGCCGCGGCGGTGGTGCAGGCGGAGCGCAGCACCTGGCGGCCCAGCTCGTGGATCAGCCCGGTCTCCTCGGCGACCCGCACGAACAGCTCGGGCGGCACGTCGCCGAGCTCGTCGTCGTGCCAGCGGCACAGCGCCTCGTAGCCGGCGGTGCGCCCGGACGGCAGGAACACGACGGGCTGGAAGTGCAGGCGCAGCCGCCCGGACGCCAGCGCCACCCGCAGCCGGCGCTCGACGCGCTGCAGCATGCCCGGCGGCAACGGGTCGTGGGGGTCGTCGGGTACGCCGACGAGCGCGATGTCGCCCGCCGTGTGCCGCCCCTGCTCGGCCACGCCGCCGCCTCCCGTCCCGGATCGCGGTCCGCCCGCGGGCCGCTCGCCCACCGGAGGCGTCATCGTCGCACCGTCACCGGTGCGACGCCATCGTCCAGCCGGGTCGTCACGCCCGGTGGACGTCGCGCCTACCCGTCCTGGCGCAGCCGGGGGCTCAGCTCGCCCTGCGACCAGCCGTCGACGGCGGACAGCTTGCACCGCCACAGCGGCAGCTGCGTGGTGGTGCTGCCGCTCCACATCGTGACGTCGCGCAGCGTGAGGTAGCGGAAGGCGGGGTCGGGCTGGTCGTCGACCTCGCGCATGAACGAGCGGACGTCGTCCTCCTGGCCGAACTGCGTGAGCAGGTCGCTCAGCGCCTCGGCGAGCGCGGGTGCGGACTCGCGCATCGAGTCGGTCCACAGCCGCTCCCAGGCGCGGGTGCCGATGACGGTGCCGGTCACCACCGAGCCGCTGAGGCTCAGGGTGATCTTGAAGGCGCCCTCGTTGCCCGGGGTGTCGGAGCCCACCACGGCGCGCAGCAGCGCCTCGAGATAGAAGTCGTCGGCCACCACGTCGTCGTCGTGCACCGTCTCGGGTCCCATCGTGATGTCGTAGGCGGAGGCCGGGTCGAGGCCCACCGCGTCGTCGTCTCGCGCGCTCACTGCTCCACTCCCTCAGATCGACCCCGAACGATCGAAGGTACTGCCCGCCGCACGTCGTCCGAGCCGTTGACGCGATTCGTCCCCCCGGCAGAACGGGCGAGGTGCCGCGAAACGGGCAAAGACGGCACCTGGGGTCGGCCTGGCGTGCGCAGCGGTAGAGTCGCCGCCCCTGGAGGGCTCGCATAGTGGCCGAGTGCGGCGGTCTTGAAAACCGCTGGGGGTGCAAGCTCCTCGTGGGTTCGAATCCCACGCCCTCCGCTCTCAGGCGACGTCGGAGAGGCGACTCGGCTCGGTTGTCCTCGAGGCGATCCACGACGACGTCCTCGACACCGAGCAGGGTGACGGCCAGGTGCGCCGGCCTCGGCAGACACCTCGTGGTCGCCGGCGCCGACCCCGGCGTGCAGGTCGACGACCGCGGTGCTCGTCCGGCACCGGCACGTCCGGCGACGGTGGCAGCGACGGTGGCAGCCGCCCGGTCGTGCCCGGTACCCGCCGCGTGGCGGTCTGCACGACCGCGTGATCGAGATCGTCGAGAACCGTTGTCGCAGTGGAGTTCCAGGCAGGCCACTGGTAGACTTGTCACATGACGATCACGGGTGGGCGGGAGGCCTGGCAGCTCGACGCCGCCGGCCTGCGGGCCGCCGTGGTCGAGCACGACCGGGTCAGTCGCCGGCTGGACGCCGAGCTGCTGCAGGTGCTCGCCGAGGTCGAGCGGTCGGGGCTGGTCGGGCGCGACGGGCAGGCCGGCCTCGCGACGTGGCTGCGCGAGCAGGTGCCGTCCATGACGGTGGCCGCTGCGGCGCGCACCGTGCAGCGCGTGCACCGGCTGTTCACCCGTCCGATCGCGGCCGACCTCGGGCCGACGCGCGAGGCGCTGCTCGCGGGTGACGTCGACGGCGAGCAGGCCGACGTCGTCGTGCAGGCCGTCGAGACGCTGCGCAGCCGCGGCCGCGCGCTCGACACCCCTGCCGACCGGCTCGACGCGGTGCTGGTCGAGGCGCAGGACGCGCTCCTGCGGCTGGCCCGCGGCGGCCTGGTCGATGCTGGAGCCGCGGACGGTGAGAGCGCGGTGATGCCGCTGAGCCCGCGCGAGCTGCGGGTCGTCGCGACGCAGCTCGTGCAGACCGTCGACCCGGAGGCCGACCACGAGCTCGAGCGCTCGGTCGAGCGGCAGCACGCCGCACGGCGGCTCGACGTGTCCACGAGCCCCGACGGGCTGGTCAGCGTCGACGGCCTGCTGACCCAGGCTGCTGGTGCGGCCCTCCGAGCCGCGCTCGACGCCTGGTCGGCTCCCGTCCCGTCGGCCGACGGCGCTCCCGACCCGCGCCCCGCCTGGCAGCGCCGCCACGACGCGCTGCAGCGGCTGGCCGAGACCGTGGTCGCCGCCGACGGCGTGCTGCCCAGCACGCACGGCTCGGCGTACCGGGTCGTCGTCACGGTGCCGGTCGAGCGGCTGCTCGGCGAACCGTGCGCCCCCGCGAGCTTCGACAGCGGCGCCCCGGTGCCCGACGCCGTGCTCGACGCGCTGCTCTGCCACGCCGAGGTCGTGCCGGTCGCGCTCGACGTCGCCGCCCGCGGCGAGCTGCCGATCGACGTCGGCGACACCCGCTACCCGTTCACCCCGCGGCAGCGCGCGGCCATGGCCCTCGAGCACGGGCACTGCACCTACGGCACCTGCACCGCACCCGCCGCCTGGTGCGACGCCCACCACGTCGTCCCGTTCAGTCGCGGCGGACCGACCGACCTGCGCAACGGCACCTTGCTCTGCGGCCGCCACCACCCGGTCGTGCACGCCACCGGGCGGGCCGGACCGCCGAATCGTGCGCGGGCCGAGACGGTTGCGAGACAGACGATCCGCGACCTGTCACTGCGCCTGCGCACCCACCTGCTCGCCGCCTAGAGCGGGTTCAGCGGCGTCGGCGGACGGCGGACAGCACGTCGGACGGCGAGGGCAGCCGACGGCGTGGGGTGTCGTCGACGGCGACGCCCTGCAGCACCTCGGGCAGCCGGTCGGCGTCGTCGCCGAGCACCGAGCGGCCGAACACGTCGGCGAACAGGCGGTCGACCCCGTCGTCGAGCTGGCCGAGCGCCCGGTGCCGGTCGAGGCCGCTGCGCACCTGCGCCAGCGACAGGCCGGAGCGCAGGGCCGACATCCGCTGCCGCCACTGCTCGCCGAGCCGGCGCTCCTCGGCGTCGTCCGACTGCTCGAAGGCCGCGACGGGCTGCTCGAGCGCCTCGAGCGTGCGGCGCAGGCGTTCGGGCCGGCTGCGGGTGGTCTGCGCACGCCGCACGCCGTCGACCATGGTGTCGACCCGGCGGCGCAGCTCGGGGTTCTTCTCCAGCGCGGTCGTGAGCACCTGCGCGGCGCCCCACAGCCGCGGTCCCCACCGGACGACGAGGCCGATCACCGTCGCGGGTCCGGGCACCCGGCGAGCGTATCGGCCGTCGCCGCTGGCGCCAGCGGACGTCGGTGCCTACGACGCGGCGCAGTCGCCGGCGTCGGTGCCCTTCGCCAGGTCGGTGCCGTCGGCCGACACGACGCGCACCGACGCCACCCCGTGGCCGGCCGCCTCGTTCGCGGCGATGCTGCAGACGCCGAGCGCTGCCTGCACGTCGTCCGCCGCGCTGCCCAGCGACGTCGTCACCACGGCCTCGTCGCACGAGGGCACGTCGACGGCCGTCACCTGCCCGGTCGCGCCGGCACCGGCCTGGATCTCCGGGCCGGCGTCCGCGCAGCCGCCGCCCGCGTCCGCGGTGGTCGACGACGAGGACGACGAGGACGCGGACGAAGCGGACGACGAGGCCGCGGACGGGGTCGGCCCGCTCGTCGGCGCCGGGTCGTCCGACCCGCAGGCCGTGGCCAGCAGCAGCAGGCCGCTCACGGCGAGGCAGCCCACGACGGTGAGGGACGGTGTGGTCGCGCGCACGGTGGCTCCAGCTGGTGGGGGGGGGGTGGCTGCGACTCTCGGCGGCGGGCGCGGTGCGGCGCAAGGTTCTCTGCGCAACCCGCCGGGCGCGGCTGAACCGTCGGTGGCCCGACCCGCGTGACCACTGCGAGCGCCGGCAGACCGCCGTCGCCGTGCCCGAGGAGCCCGCATGACCACCAGCGACGCCGCCACCGCGCCCCCTGCGACCTGGACCTCCCGCCCGCACGGGCTGCGCCGCCTGGCCACGGCGACCCTGCTCGCCGTCGTCGTCGGCGTCGCCGCCTGCGCGCTCGTCGTCGCCGTCGCCCGCGCCGCCGGGGCCGGCGAGGGCTTCACCCCCTTCACGATCTACCCCGCGTACGTCGCCGTCGGCACGGTGCTCGCGGCCGTCGGGTGGTACCTCGTGGGGCGCCGCGCCACCGCCCCGCGGCGGCTGCTGACCCGGCTGGTGCCGGCCGTGCTCGTCGTCAGCCTGGTGCCCGACGTCTGGCTCGGCGTCTCGCGGGCGATCCCGGGCACCACCTGGGGCGCCGTCGCGGCGCTGGCGGCCATGCACGTCGTCGTCGCCGCCACCGCCGTCAGCGTGCTGACCCGCTTCGCGCCGCTGCCCGAGACCGGCCGGTGACCACCGCGGCGGTCCGGCGGCTGACACCCGCCGCCGTCGACGTCGCGACGAACGCCCCCGGTGTCACCGTCGTGATGCTGCTCTCCGACGACCCGCGCTCGCGCGAGCTGGTGCCGCAGCTGCGCCGCCTGGCGTGGCGGCGCAGCGACCTGGCGCTGTGGGCCGCGGACGTGGACGCCGAGCCGCAGCTCGCCGAGCGCCTCGGCGTCGACCGCGCACCCGCGGCGCTGCTCTTCGTCGACGGCCGAGCGCGCGGTCGGCTCACCGGCGAGCTGCGCGAGCCCCGCGTCGAGGTCTTCGCCGACTCGGTGCTGGAGACCGTCGACGTCTGATGCGCCGGTGAACCGGCACGGGTCGGCGGCGCGTGTGGCCCGCATGACGGCACGGGGAGCAGGGGCAGCCGGCGGACGCGCTCGCGGCGGCAGCAAGGGCAGCAAGGGCAGACCGCGGGTGGTGCCACCGAAGGCGGTGCGTCGGCCGCCGGAGGAGCGAGCGGCCCCGGCGCGTGCGGCCGCTCCGGTCGCTCCGGTCGCTCGGGTCGCCGCAGCCTCGACCACGGCACGACCGACGGCCCGCGCCGCGACCCCGCGCAGCCGGTCGTGGTCGGACGCCGCCGAGCTGCGCGACGTCGTCCGCCTGACGAACCACGAGCGGGCGAACGCCGGCGCACCGCCGGTGCAGCTCGACGCGCGGCTGACCCGCGCGGCGCAGCGGCACAGCGACGACATGGCCACCCGCCGCCGGATGGGACACGACGGCTCGGACGGCACCCAGGTCGGCGACCGGACGTCGGACGCCGGGTACCCGGCGGGGCGGGTGTCGGAGAACGTCGCCGTCGGGCAGACCGGCGCCGCCGAGGTGGTGCGCGGGTGGCTGCACAGCCGCGGTCACCGCCGCAACCTGCTCGACCCGGCCGTCGACCGCATCGGCGTGGCGGTCACCGTCGGCGCCGGGCGCCCGTACTGGACGCAGGTGTTCGGCGGCTGAGTCGCAGGGGCCGGTCAGACCGGGCGGTCGGACGGGTCGGCCTGCACGACCACGGCGTAGCTGCCGATGCCGACGAGCCGGCTGCCGGCCACGTCGGCCTGCTTCTTCAGCACGAGCGCCGTCACGTCGCCGGTGGCCGGGTCGAACTCGACGTCCTTGACCGGCCCGAGCTCCTGCCCGGCGGTGGTCAGCACCCGCTTCTTCAGCACGTGGTTGCGCTTGTCGAGCAGCGGTTCCATGCCCTCGGGCACCTCGCCGATCGCGGTCGGCCCGTCCACCGTCACGGCGTCCGCGCCGAAGGCGGCGACCGAGTCCCACACCAGCACCGGGCCGAGGTCGGACTTCTTAACGGTGACCGCGACGACGCGTCGGGTCGCGACGTCGACGACCAGCTCGTCGACCTTGCCGAGGGTGTCGGCGCTCGCCGTGCTCACGATCTTGTGCCCGGAGGCGTCGGAGAAGCGCATCAGGCCGGTCCCTCCAGGTGGCGGCGGAAGTCCTGCACCGAGGCGCCGAAGCCGGCCAGGTCGTGGGCGACGAAGTCGCGGGCGCTCGCGGGCACGACGAGGTGCTCGCCGGACGCCGCGAGCGTGTCGGGCAGCGGGATGAGCAGCTTGGTGCCCTTGGTGCCGAGCGCCTCGGACGCCTCGATCTCGTAGCCGACGACGTCGCACGCGCCGCCCGGCTCGGTGGGCACCTCGAGCACGACGTCGACCACGGTGCCCAGGGCCGTGCCGGCGTCGGTCAGCACCTGCGAGCCCAGCACGTCGCCCGGGTCGCCCTCGCCGCCGGCGTCGCCGGACAGCGCCGAGGCGTCGGCGAACGCGGCCTCGCTGACGACCATCACGGCGTCGACGCCGAGGGCAGCCACCTGCGACCACGGCAGCACCTCGTGCTTCGGCCCGGCGAACAGCCCGCGGCCGGCGAGGGTGAAGCCGCTGACGTGCCCGCCGTCACCGGCGTAGACGACGTCCTTCAGCTGGGCGACGTCGTCGCCGGCGTAGGTCACGACCGGCCGCTTGGCCAGCTCGGAGGTGCGCATCAGGCGGCTCATCGCCCGGCCCCGCCCCGGCCGGAGCCGGTACCGGTGCCGCGGCCCCGGTCGACCTTGACGCCGCCGCGCCGACGGCGTGCCTGCACCGCGATCACCGCGACGAGCAGCACCACCAGCACGACGACCACGACGATCGCCCATCCCCACCACTCCATGCCTGGACCCTAGTGGCGGCCCGTCGGCTCGGCCCGTCGGGGAACGCACCGGGAGCAGCCGGGCAGACCGGGCGTCGCCCACGGTCACCGGTGCCGACGCCGGGTGCCCGGGGCGGTCCCGAGCGGTGCAACGCGGCGCCATCTGCCGGAGAACGGCCGTCGCTGTCGGTGGTCGATGACAGCATCTGCGTGACCGCCCCGTCGACAGCCCGGAGGAACCCCGTGCGTGACCTCGCCCCCGAGATCCACCGCCAGCGACTGGTGGTCGAGGGTCTGTGCCAGCGCCCCATCGACGACGTCGCCATCCGGCAGTACCTCTCGCAGCTGTCGAAGACCATCGACATGGTCGAGCTCACCGAGCCGGTGACGCACCAGTCGCCGCTCTACGGCTGGGCCGGCTGGATCCACTGGGAGACGTCCGGGGCGCACTTCTACGCCTGGGACGAGCCGCGGCTGTTCTTCAGCGTCGACGTCTACGCGTGCAAGCCGTTCGAGGAGCAGGCGGTCGTCGACCTCACCCGCGACTGGTTCGACGCGACCGACGTCGTCGCCAAGGGCTTCTAGTGGACCTCGTCCTCTCGTTCGCGGACGCCGGGCTCGCGGCGTCCGCGCGCGACTGCGAGGCCGAGGTGTTCGGCCGCTGGTACGACAACAGCCGCGAGCAGCTCGACGCCGAGTACGCGCCGTACGACGACGCCAGCCGGTTCGTGACGGTCTCCGACCCGCTCGGGCACGTGCTCGGGGCGATGCGGCTCATCGCGCCCGGCGGCGCCGCGGGGTCGAAGACGCTCGTCGACCTGGCCGGGCCGCCGTGGCGGGTCGACGCGGCGCGCGCGGCGGCTGCCGCGGGCCTCGACCCCGAGGGCACGTGGGACATCGCCACGCTCGTGACGCGGGCCTCGACCACCGGCTCGGGCACCCGGCTGAGCCTCGCGCTGGTGCACGGCCTGGTGCAGGTCGCGCGGGTCAACGCGGCGGCCTCGTTCACCGCGGTGCTCGACGAGCGGGTGCGCCGGCTGCTGAACGGCTTCGGCGCCGTCACCCGCACGCTGCCGGGCGCCCGCACCGCCCCCTACCTCGGGTCGGCGGCCAGCACGCCGGTCTACCTCGACATGCCCTCGACGATGGACGCCCAGCGCCGCGACGTGCCGGACTCGTACCGGCTGGTCAGCCTCGGCGTCGGCCTCGACGGGGTGTCGGTGCCGCCGCCGAGCCACTTCCGGCTGCGCCCGCTCGAGCAGCCGGTCGCGATCGACCTCAGGACGCCGGCGCCGTCCGCAGCGCGGGCGGCCGGCTGACGCCGAGCTGACCGGCGGCGGCCAGGGCCGCGCGCCGCCGCATCCACGGCAGCACCTCGTCCGACGGCATGGGGCGGGCCACGTGGTAGCCCTGCAGCACGTCGACGCCGGCCTCGGCCAGCAGCTCGGCCGTCTCGGCGTCCTCGACGCCCTCGGCGACCAGCCGCAGGCCGAGGGCGTGCGCCATCTGCGTGGTCGCGGTGACGATCAGCCGGCTGCGCTCGTCGGTGCTCGCCGTCGAGCAGAACGAGCGGTCGAGCTTGAGCTCCTGCACCGGCAGGTCGCGCAGGTACGACAGCGACGAGAAGCCGGTGCCGTAGTCGTCGATGGCGGTCTCGACGCCGTGCTCGTGCAGCTGCACCAGCATCTGCCGGGCCCGCTCGGGGTCGGAGAGGAACGAGTCCTCGGTCACCTCGATGAGCAGGGTGCCGTGCGGCAGGGCGGCCCGCTCCAGCTCGCGGAAGGTGTGCGGCAGGAACTGGCCGGCGAGCAGCTCGGTGGGGGCGCAGTTCATGGCCACGCGCACACCGTGGCCGGCGTCGAACCAGGCACGGGCGTCGAACAGCACCTGCTCGAGCACCACCGACGACAGCGCCGTCATGAGGCCGGCGCGGCGGGCGTCGGGCAGGAACTCGGCGGGCGGGACGAGGCCGTCGACCGGGTGCCGCCAGCGCACCAGCGCCTCGACGGCGGTGATCTCGTGGGTGAGCGCGTCGACCTGCGGCTGGTACCAGACCTCGAGCTGGCCGGCGGTGAGGGCCGTGCGCAGGTCCTCGCCGCGCCGCAGCCGCTCGCGCGAGTAGCCGTCCTGGGCGCGGTCGAAGAGCAGCGCGCCCGAGCGGGTGCGCTTCGCCTCGTACATCGCGATGTCGGCGCGGCGCAGCAGCGCGGTGGCCGACTGGTCTCCCGCCTCGCAGGCGGTCACGCCGACGGACGCGTCGACCGACAGCTCGAGGCCCTCGACGGGTACCGGGTCGAGCAGGCTGGCCCGCAGCGCCTGCGCCGACTCGAGCATGGTCAGCTCGTCGTCCGAGGGCACGAAGAGCGCGAACTCGTCGCCGCCGAGCCGGGCCAGCAGCTGGCCGGGACCCACGGCGTCCGTGAGCCGGTTCGCGACCACGGTCAGCACCTCGTCGCCGGCGCCGTGACCGATGCTGTCGTTGATGTCCTTGAAGCCGTCGAGGTCGAGCAGCATCAGGCCGAACGGCTCGTCGGTGGCGATCGCGGCGTCGGCGCGGGCGAGCAGCGCCCGCCGGTTGGGCAGCCCGGTCAGCTCGTCCGTGAGCGACAGCCGCAGCGCCTCCGCCTTGCCCCGGGCGTCGCGCAGCGCCTGCACCATGCGCACCCCCGCGCTGGCGAGGGTCATGGCCGCCGGGGCGGTGACCAGCCAGCCGGTCGTGCCGCCGGGCCGGACGACGAGGATCAGGACGGCGACCGCCGCGGCGGCGCCCAGCAGCCAGCCGGCGCTCTGCCGCTCGGTCACCTGCACCGGCGGCGGGGGCGTGCACGCGGCGCCGACCAGCAGCAGGAAGCTGATGCCCCACACCAGGTCGAGCCACAGGTTCGAGGTGTAGGCCTCGGTGCCGAGCCCGAGCACGAAGCTGCAGTCGGCGGCGGTCATCACGAGGAACCCGCCGGCCAGGGCGAGCGTGCGCCGCGACCGGGCGCGCTGCCCGAGCAGCATCTGGGCCAGCACCAGCAGCCCGAGCACGAGGTCGAGCAGCGGGTAGAGCACCGCCAGCAGCAGGGCCAGGCCGCCGCGCGCGAAGATGCTCGCCGCCGGCGACAGCACGGCCAGCGCCGCGACGCAGGTCGCCGCCCCGCAGACGACCGCCGCCTCGAGCCAGATCGCCGACGTCGGCAGGCGGCGGCGCGGCACGTCGAGCAGCAGGAAGCCGGCCATGCCGAGGTACGACATCAGGTACAGGCTCTCGCCCGGGGCCGGGAAGGTGAGGCCCGCCGCCTCCGCCTGACCGGCGGTGACCGTCGCCGCCCCGGTCGCCCAGAGCACCGTGCCGAGGGCGAGGAACGACAGGGGGAGCCGGCGGGCCGGCACCCGCACGGCGAGCACGACCAGCCGCGCGACGAGCATCGCGAAGAAGAAGGTCAGCGACACCAGCAGCGCGGTGCGCTTCACCGGCCCGCCCGACCCGCCCGGCAGCAGCGAGGTCACGAGCAGCGCGGCCAGGGTGAAACCGGGCGCACCGCGGCCCAGCGCCGAGGCCAGGCGCGACGCCGGGCGCGGCCGCACCTGGAGGCGCGTGGCTGCACCCATCTGCCCCTCGTCTCCCCTGCGCGTCCGACCTGGTCACGGGGTGCATCGGCGGTCGGTGGCGCGAACTTGAACCGGGGTCCGCTCGGGCCGGGTGCCAGGATCGGGGCATGAGCGCCCAGCCCGGCCCGCCGTCCGTCCCCGTGCCCAGCCGCGACGAGCTGCGCGAGCACCTGGTGCGCAGCCGGATCGCCGGCGAGGTGGCGACCCCGCGCGAGAACAACCTGCGCAACTACCGCCGGCTGGCCGACGGCGAGCCCTACGCCTGGCTGGGCCTGACGCCGCACCGCGGGTGGACCGAGCAGGAGGTGCTCGAGCTGATGGTCGACCGGGTCGGCGTCGACCCCGACCCGGCCCACCGGTGGGGGCAGGACCGCATCGACCCCGACCTGACGATCGACCGCCTCGAGGCGCTGGCCGACCGGGTGGCGCTCGCCGCGCAGCGCCGCGAGCGGGTGCTCGTCGCGACCGGCCACCCGGTGGGGCTGCGGCCCACGCACTCGGCCACCGCCGCGGCGCTCGCCGCCGCCGGCTGCACGATGCTGCAGGCGGCGCACGGCTGGCAGCAGCCGGAGGACACGGCGTACGGCTGGCAGGACGGCGCACTGACCTGGCGCGACGGCGTGGGCATGCTGGCCGGGCCGGGCTCGCAGACGCACCACACGCACTCGCCGCTCCCCGTCTGGGCGGTGCTCGACGGGCTGCGCGAGGCGGGCGAGGCGCCGCCCGACCTCGTCGTGGCCGACCACGGCTGGGCCGGTGGCGCCGCCGCCCGCGGCCTCGACGCCGTCGGCTACGCGGACTGCAACGACCCGGCGTTGTTCGTCGGCGAGGCCGAGGGCGAGCTGCTCGTCGCGGTGCCGCTCGACGACAACGTGCGCGAGTCGCTCTACGCGCCGATGACGGCGTACCTGCTCGACCGGGCCGGGCTGGCGGGCTGACCGACCGCCGTCAGAGGTTGTGCCGCTCGGTGGCGGGCTCGCGCCAGCCCAGCACCGCCTCGGTCATCCGGACGGCGTCGCGCGCGGCCGCCACGTCGTGCACGCGCAGCACCCGGGCACCGCGCAGCACGCACAGCACCACGGCGGCGAGCGTGGCCGGCAGCGCGTCGTCGCGCGCGACCCCGACCGCCTCCTGCACGAAGTCCTTGCGCGACACCGACGCCAGCACGGGCTCGCCGAGGTCGAGCAGCTCGTCGAGGCGGCGGGTCAGCTCGAGCGAGTGCCGGGTGGTCTTGTTCAGGTCGTGGCCGGGGTCGACCACGAGGTGCTCGACGCCGCGCGACCTGGCGACCGCCACCCGCTCGGCCAGCAGGTCGTGCACCTCGCGGACGACGTCGGTGTACGTCGGGCGGTGCAGGTGCTCGAACGGCCGGGCCAGGCTGTGGCAGACGACCAGCGTGCCGCCGGCCTCCGCCGTGGCGTCGGCCAGCTCGGGGTCGTGCAGTCCGGAGGTGTCGTTCAGGACGTCGGCGCCGGCCGCGAACGCCGCGCGCGCCACGGCCGGGCGGGTGGTCTCGACCGACACGATCACGTCGCCGGTGGCCCGGGCCGCGGCCACCACGGGCAGCAGCCGGTCGAGCTCCTCCGCCTCGTCGACCCGCTCCGCGTCGGGCGAGAACGGCACCGCCCCGACGTCCACCCAGTCGGCGCCGTCGGCCACGGCCCGCTCGACGGCGGCGGTGGCGGCGTCCAGCGCGAAGGTGCGCCCGCCGTCGAAGAAGCTGTCGCGGGTGCGGTTCACGATCGCCATCACCAGGGGGCGGCGGTCGAGGTCGATCGTCTGCCGGCCGACGGTGCGCACCCCGAGGCCGACGGGGACCGCGAGCGGTTGGGGCACGCGGCAGACGCTACCGGGCAGGCGCCCCGTCGCGGCACCGGAGGGTGGACCGCGACGGGACGCCCGGCGCGGCCGGGTCGCGGCCGCGTGCGCCCCGACGTGCCGATCGGGGAGGCACCGGCACCGTGGCACGGCCAGGTTGTCGCAGGGAAGCCGACGGACGACGTGGGCGCCGTGTCGCCCGAACCGGGCGGTACCGGCCGCGAACCGGTCAGGCGGGGTACAGCCCGCGGGTGCGCGCGGCCAGCCGGGTGAGGCCCAGCAGCGCGTCGGTGTGCGGCGTCGCGACGCCCACCGCCTGCGCCAGCTCGCGCGCGGCGCCGGTCAGCGCGTCGAGCTCGAGCTGCCGCCCGGCGCGGGCGTCCTGCAGCATCGACGGCTCGAGGTCGCCGAGGCGGCGGGTGACGTCGACGCGCGCGGCGGGCGTCTCGTCGATGGGGCAGCCGATGCGGGCGCCGACCTCGCGGGCCTCCAGCATCACCGCCTCGATCAGCCCGGTGACCAGGTCGTCGGCGAGCATCGGCCCCATGCTGGCCCCGGTCAGCGCGCTGATCGGGTTCACCGTCATGTTGCCCCAGAGCTTGTACCAGGCGGCCTGCCGGACGTCGTCGGTCTGCTCGACCTCGAAGCCGGCGTCACCGAGCAGGCCGGCCACCTCGTGCAGCCGCGGCGTCGCCGAGCCCGCGGGTTCGCCGACGATCAGCCGGCGCCCCGACCCGTGCACGACGAGGCCCGGCTCGGCGGTGCTCGCGCCGAGGTGCACCACGCAGCCGACGACCTGCGCCGGCGGCAGGGCCACGGCGATCGCGCCGTCCGGGTCGACCGACCGCAGCCGCAGGCCGTCCGCCGGGCCACCGAGCCCGGTCGTGAACCACCACGGCACGCCGTTCATCGCCGGCAGCACCACCGTGCCCGGCCCGACCAGCGGTGCCAGGCGAGGCGCCAGCGCGGCCAGCGACTGCGCCTTCACCGCGACCACCACGACGTCGTGCACCCCGAGCTCTGCGGCCGAGGCCGCCGCGGTGACCGGTGCCGTCGTCAGCGAGCCGTCGGTCTCACGAACCCGCCAGCCGCTGCGCTGCAACGACTCCAGCGTCGCGCCCCGGGCGAGCGCCGTCGTCTCGACGCCGGAGCGGCTCAGCCAGGCGCCCAGCAGGCCCCCGATCGCACCCGCTCCGACCACGCACACCCTCGTCGTCCGGCTCGGCACCGGCGCAACGTAGCAGCGGGCGGCCGGGTAGGTTCCGGGGCGTGCTGGCGGGCGTCGAGCTGGGGGGCACCAAGGTCGTCGCCGCGATCGGCCGCGGCCCCGGCGACCTGGTGGCCCGCACCGTCGTGCCCACCACCGAGCCGGGCCCCACCCTCGACGCCGTCGCCGACTTCCTGCGCGGGCACCGGGTCGACGCGCTCGGGCTGGCGTCGTTCGGGCCGCTCGACCTCGACCCGGCGAGCGACGGGTACGGCCGCATCACCTGGACGCCGAAGCGCGGCTGGGAGGGCACCGACCTGCTCGGGCGGCTCGGCTCGGCGGTCGGGGTGCCGGTGGGCGTCGACACCGACGTCGCCGGCGCGGCGCTCGCCGAGCAGCGCTGGGGCGCCGGTGCGGGCGCGCGCACCACGACGTACGTCACGGTCGGCACCGGGGTCGGGGGCGCCACCGTCGAGGCGGGCCGGGTGCTGCACGGGCGGATGCGGCCCGAGCTGGGGCACCTCGACGTCGTGCGGATGCCGGGCGACGAGCTGCCCGGCGTCTGCCGGTTCCACGGCGGCTGCCTCGAGGGGCTGGCGAGCGGGCCCGCGCTGCACGCGCGGTTCGGGCGGCCGGGGCAGGACCTGCGCGGCGCCGACCTCGCCCGCGCCGTCGGGCTGGAGGCCTGGTACCTCGGGCAGCTCGCCCGCACCCTGGTCTACCTGCACTCGCCCGACCGGCTGGTGCTCGGCGGCGGCGTGCCCAAGCTGCCCGGGCTGCTCGCCGCCGTCCGGCGCGCGGTGACCGACGGCCTGGCCGGCGCCATCGGGCTGCCCGAGGTCGTCGACGGCTCGTTCCTCGTGACCCCCGCGCTGGGTGACGACGCCGGCGTCCTCGGCGGGCTGCTGCTGGCCGAGGCGGCGCTCAGGGACGCAGCAGCGTCTTGATCGCCGTCCGCTGGTCCATCGCGGTGTAGGCGGTCGCCACCTCGCTGAGCGGCAGTTCGACGTCGAACACCTTGCCCGGCTCGATCGCGCCGCTCAGCACGTCCTCGAGCAGCTCGGGCAGGTACTGCCGCACCGGCGCGACGCCGCCGCCGACCGAGATGTTGTCGGAGAACAGCTGCGCGATCGGCAGCTCGGCGCCGCCGGCCGGCACCCCGACGTACCCGACGCGGCCACCGGGCCGCGTCGCGCCGATCGCCTGCTCCATCGACTCCTTCATGCCGACGCACTCGAGCACCGCGTCGGCGCCCACGCCGCCGGTGAGCTCCTCGATGCGCGCCACGCCCTCCTCGCCGCGCTCGGCGACCACGTCGTCGGCGCCCAGGTCGAGCGCGACCGCCTGCCGCGCGGTGTGCCGCGACATCGCGATCACCCGCTCGGCGCCCAGCCGCCGGGCGGCGAGCACCGCGCACAGGCCCACCGCGCCGTCGCCGACCACCACGACCGTCTGCCCCGGGCCGACGCCTGCCGCGAGCGCGGCGTGGTGCCCGGTGCCCATGACGTCGGACAGCGCGAGCAGCGAGGGCAGCATCGCGTCGTCGGGGTGCCCGGGGACGGCGACCAGCGTGCCGTCGGCCATCGCGACGCGCACCGCCTCGCCCTGCCCGCCGTCGACCAGGTACCCGTCGCGGTCGGTCGCACCCCACGCGGCGCCCCGCTCGCACGACGTCTGGACGCCGTGCCGGCAGTGCGCGCAGGTGCCGTCGCTCAGCGCGAACGGCGCCACCACGAAGTCACCGCGCCGCACCGTCGTCACCTCGCTGCCGACGTCCTCGACCACGCCGATCAGCTCGTGGCCGATGCGCCGGGGGCGCTTCGTCGGCCGCACCCCGCGGTAGGGCCACAGGTCGGAGCCGCACACGCACGACGCCGTCACCCGCACGACGGCGTCGGTCGGCACCTGGATCTGCGGGTCGGGCACCTCTTCGAGGCGGATGTCGCCGGGGCCGTGGATGAGCGTCGCGCGCATGCGGCCACCCTTCCACGGGCCCGCCGGGCCGCGCCCGCCGAGCGGGGTGCGGTCAGGCGCCGCGCAGGTTCTGCAACCGCACCTGGCCGCGCGCCACCAGCCGGTCGCCGGCGTCGCGCGTCTCGACCAGCCACACCTGCTGGCTGCGCCCCTGGTGCACCGGCGTCGCCACGCTGCGCAGCTCGCCGTCGCGCACCGCCCGGTAGAAGTCGGTGGAGTTGTTGACCCCCACGACGTGCCCGTCGTCGCCCAGCCAGGTCTGCGCCCCGACGCTGGCCAGCGTCTCGACGACCCACGAGTGCACGCCGCCGTGCAGGATCCCGGCCGGCTGGTGCACCGCCGGACCGACCGTCCACGTCGCCTCGACCCGCGCACCGGTCGGGTCGTCGAACCGGATGCCGATGGCCTCGCCGACCGCGCCGAGCGAGGAGGTGTCGCTGGGGGTGCTCATCGCGCGATCGTGTCAGGCGTCCACGGGCGTGTCACCCGTGCCGTCCTAGCCGGCGGTGGGCAGGCCGGCGGCCCGCCAGGCGACGAAGCCGCCGACGACGTCCGTCGCCCGGGTGATGCCCAGCCCGACCAGGGCGGCGGCCGCGAGCGAGGAGGTGTAGCCCTCGGAGCAGAGCACGAGCACGCGCAGGTCGTAGGAGGCGATCGGCAGCCGGGCGTCGCTGCCCGGGTCGAAGCGCCACTCGAGCACGTTGCGCTCGACCACCAGCGCGCCCGGCACCTCGCCCTCGAGCAGCCGCTGCGCGGCGGGCCGGATGTCGACGAGCACGGCACCGGCGAGCTGCTCGGCGTGCGCCTGCTGCGGAGCCACGCGCTGCAGCCGTTCCCGCGCCTCCGCCAGCACGTCGTCGATCGAGCGGCGCGGCGGCGCCGTCAGCGCGGGGGCGCTCACAGCGCCGGCTCGGGCTCGTCGCCGAGCACCTCGTGCGCGGGCGCCAGCCGACCGTCGACGAGGTCGTAGTAGGTCATCCGCGAGAGCTTCGGGGCGTAGGCGTGGATGCTCACGGCCGGCGCGGTCAGGTCGTTGCGCACGTCGTGCACCACGCCGGGCTCGACGACGCGGACGGCGGGGGCGTCGAGGCGCGTCGACCAGACGCCGAGCACCTCGTCGGCACGCACCTCGGTGAGGGCGCCCTGCACCACCGCGAAGGCGGCGCTGCTGTCGCCGTGGTCGTGCAGGTCGGTCTGCTGGGACGGCAGCCACGTGAGCAGCCAGACGTCGACGCCCTGCGGCGAGCCGAGGCGCGTCCAGAAGCGCTCGGCGGCGGTGAAGCGGACGTGCGGTCGCCACAGCCGCGGCTCGCTGGCGATGCGCCGCACGAGCAGCGCGAGGTCGTGCGTGGTGGGCGTCCCGGGCTGCGCGGCGCGGGGCGCGCCGGGCCGGGTGTGCAGGGGGCGGAGCGGGGTCTGGGTCATGCCGGGTCCTCGGGTGTGCAGCGCACGGTCCGCGGGCGCGCGTCGGCCGGGCCCTCGAGGGGCGGGTCGCGCGCTGACGCCGGGGGGTGCTGGGTGGTCGGGCGGTCAGGCGAGAGGGGCCCGACACGCTGCGCTGCACAGCCGCATGAGGTCGACGTGCCGACGCACGACGAGCGCTCGCAGCTGGACCTCGACCATGTCCACCAGGTTGGTCGACAAAGCGAGGGGTGTCAATGCGCGGACGTCGTCGGTCTCACGCCTCGGACGACCCCTTGCGGCGACCGGTCTCCCTGGGCGCCCGCGCCACCCGCCCCGGTTACCTTCTCGGCACACCGACCGCCGTCCGACGGAGGCACCATGGCCGAGCCCCGCACCCCCCGCCGCGCCGCGGTGCTCGGGGGCAACCGCATCCCGTTCGCCCGGGCCGACGGCCCGTACGCGCAGGCGAGCAACCAGGACATGCTGGTCGCCGCGCTCGACGGGCTGGTCGCGCGCTTCGGGCTGGCCGGGGAGCGGGTGGGCGAGGTCGCAGCGGGAGCGGTGCTGAAGCACAGCCGAGATCTCAACCTGACGCGGGAGGCGGTGCTGGGCTCGCGGCTCTCGCCCCGGACCCCCGCCTACGACGTCCAGCAGGCCTGCGGCACCGGCCTCGAGACCACGGTGCTGGTCGCCAACAAGATCGCGCTCGGCCAGGTCGAGAGCGGCGTCGCGGGCGGCGTCGACAGCGCGAGCGACGCGCCCGTCGCCGTCGACGACGACCTGCGGCGCACCCTGCTCGCCCTGCGCCGGGCCCGGTCGGTCGGCGAGCGGGCCAGGGCCCTGGCGCGGCTGCGCCCGGGGCAGCTGCGGCCCGAGGTCCCGCGCAACCGCGAGCCGCGGACGGGGATGTCGATGGGGGACCACGCGGCCGTCACCGCCGCGGCGTGGGGCGTCGACCGCACCGCGCAGGACGAGCTGACGGTCGCCAGCCACCACCGGCTGGCCGCGGCGTGGGACGCCGGGTTCTTCGACGACCTCGTGACGCCGTACCTCGGGCTGCAGCGCGACCAGAACCTGCGGCCCGACACCAGCGTCGAGCGGCTGGGCCGGCTGCGCCCGGTCTTCGGCGAGGGCGACGACGCGACGATGACCGCCGGCAACTCGACGCCCCTGACCGACGGGGCGTCCGCCGTCCTGCTGGCGAGCGACGAGTGGGCGGCCGAGCGCGGGCAGCCGGTGCTGGCGCACGTGGTGGACGCCGAGACCGCCGCCGTCGACTTCGTGCAGGGGGACGAGGGGCTGCTCATGGCGCCCACCTACGCCGTGGCCAGGTTGCTCGCGCGCCAGGGCATGACCCTGCGCGACCTCGAGCTGGTCGAGGTGCACGAGGCGTTCGCCTCGACCGTGCTGGCGACGCTCGCGGCGTGGGAGAGCCCCGCGTTCTGCCGCGACCGGCTGGGCCTCGCGGCGCCGCTCGGTGCCGTCGACCGCGACCGGCTCAACGTGACCGGGTCCTCGCTCGCCACGGGCCACCCCTTCGCGGCCACCGGTGGGCGTATCGTCGCCACCCTCGCCAAGTCGCTGCGCGCCCGGGGTGGGGGCCGTGGGCTCATCTCGATCTGCGCCGCCGGCGGTCAGGGCGTCGTGGCCATCCTGGAGGCGTCGTGACCGACCGCTACACCGCGCTCGTCCAGGGCGGTGCGGGCCGGCGCGTCGCGAGCACCCTCGGTCTGCCGAGACCGGCCGTGCTCCGGCGCCACGAGGCGGGGGAGCCCCTGCTGCCCGGCCCGGCCCGGCTGGTGGGCGACGGTCCCGTCGGTGCGCTGCTCACCTCGCTCCCCGGCGCGCCGGTCGAGCTCGACGGCGACGCCCCGGCCGGCGACCGGGCGGGCGCGGACGACCGGCTGGGCGCCGTGGTCGTCGACGCGACCGGTCACCGCACCCCGCGCGACCTCGTCGGGGTGCGCGCCGCGCTGGCCACCGACCTGCGCCGCCTCGGTCGGTCGGGCCGCCTGGTGGTCGTGGGTCGTCCGCCGGAGGACGCGAGCGACGTCACGCAGGCCGCGACCCGGCAGGCCCTCGAGGGCCTGACCCGGTCGCTGGCGAAGGAGCTGCGCGAGGGCGCCACGGCCAACCTGGTGCTGGTGGCGGACGGCGCCGACGACGCGGCGCGGTCGACCCTCGCCTTCCTGCTGAGCGCGCGCTCGGCCTTCGTCGACGGGCAGGTGGTGCGGGTGCGGGCACCGGTCGGTGCCGTCCGCGAGGTCGACGACCCCGCCCGGCCGCTGCAGGGGGCCGTCGCCGCGGTCACCGGCGCCGCTCGGGGCATCGGTGCCGCGATCGCCCACGTCCTCGCGCGTCAGGGCGCCCGGGTGCTCGCCGTGGACGTGCCCGCGGCCGGACAGGCGCTCGCCGGCACCGCCAACGCGGTCGGCGGCACCGCGCTCCAGGTCGACGTGACCGCAGCCGACGCCGGACGACGCATCGCCGACCTCGCCCTGTCCCGCTACGGCTCGCTCGACGTCGTCGTGCACAACGCGGGCATCACCCGCGACAGGCTGCTGGTCAACAGCGACCCGGACGCCTGGGCCTCCGTGCTCGCCGTCAACCTCGAGGCGCAGCTGCGCATCGACGACACGCTGCTCGGGGAGCGGGTGCTCGCCGACGGCGGCCGCGTGGTGAGCCTCGCCTCGACGAGCGGCATCGCCGGGCAGCGCGGCCAGACGAACTACGCAGCCAGCAAGGCCGGCGTCATCGGCATGGTGCGGGCCCGGGCCGGGCAGGTCGCCGATCGCGGCATCACGGTGAACGCCGTGGCGCCCGGCTTCATCGAGACGGAGATGACGGCCCGCATGCCGTTCGCGACGCGCGAGGTGGCCCGGCGCCTGAACAGCCTGGCGCAGGGCGGCCAGCCGGTCGACGTCGCCGAGACCGTGGCCTGGTTCGCCGAGCCCGGCAGCGCGGGTGTCACCGGCCAGGTGGTCAGGGTGTGCGGCCAGCTGCAGGTCGGGGCGTAGACGTGCGCACCATCGACCTCGAGCGACCGCCCCGGCAGCTGGCCCTGCTGGCCGGGTCGCTGCTGCCGCGGCGGCGCCCGTCGCTGCTGCCGCAGACGCAGGTCGTCCGGCACGCCGTGCGCATCGACCGCGATCACCTGAGCGCCTACCAGCGGGTCTGCGGCTTCGCGGTGCGCGGGCAGGTGCCGGCCGGGTACCTGCACGTGCTGTCGTTCCCGCTGCAGCTCGTCGTCATGGCCGAGCCCGCGTTCCCGGTGCCGCTGCCCGGGCTGGTGCACGTGGCGAACCGCTGGTCGCTGCACCGGCCGGTCGACGTCGACGAGCCGCTCGGGCTCGCGGTGCACGCCGAGCGCCTGCGCCCGCACCGGCGCGGCGCCCAGGTCGACCTGGTGTCGACCGCCTCGACGGGCGGCGACGTCGTCTGGACCGGGCGCAGCACCTACCTCGCGCGCGGCGTCACGGTCGCCGCCGAGCCGGGCGGGCAGCCGACCGACGCACGAGCGACCGCGGGCGGTGACGGCTGGGCGCCGCCGCAGGAGGACGTCACCGCCTGGGCCGGGTCGCCGCGCGCCGTCTGGCGCTTCGGGTCGGACGCCGGACGCCGGTACGCCGCGGTGAGCGGCGATCACAACCCGATCCACCTGCACCCGCTCACCGCGCGGCCCTTCGGGTTCCGCAGAGCGATCGCGCACGGCATGTACTCGGTGGCGCGCTGCCTGGCGTGGCTCGAGCCGCGCACCCCCGAGGCGCACGAGCTCGAGCTGGAGTTCAAGCGGGCCGTGCTGCTGCCCGGCACCGTGCGGGTGCACGCCACCGAGCAGGTCGGGACGCACCCGGCGCAGGCGTGGACGTTCGCCCTCACCTCGCGAGACGGCGACGAGCACCTCAGGGCCGCCCTCAGGGCCCATCCGTAAGATCGGGCGATGACCCCCCACCCCCAGCCGCCCGAGCGCACCGCGACGCCGCGCGAGGTGCCGGAGGGGTCGGTCCTGGACGGGACCGAGGGGACCGAGGGGACCGAGGGGACCGAGGGGACCGCGCCCACGCTGCCGCTGTGGACGCTCGTCGTGCCGCCGGTCGCGGTGGTGCTGCTCGTGGTGTCGTGGGGGCGCGAGCCGGGGTCGGTGATGCTCGCGCTCATCGGGGTCGGGCTGGTCGGGGCCGTGGTCTGCGCGGTGCACCACGCCGAGGTGGTGGCGCACCGGGTGGGCGAGCCGTTCGGCACGCTGATCCTCGCCATCGCGGTGACCGTCATCGAGGTCGGGCTGATCGTGTCGCTCATGGTGAGCAGCCCCGAGACGTCGTCGGCGCTGGCCAGGGACACCGTGTTCGCCGCGATCATGGTGGTCTGCAACGGCGTCGTCGGGCTCTGCCTGCTCGTCGGGGCGCTGCGCCACCAGGTGGTCTGGTTCCGGCCCGAGGGCGTCGGCGGCGCCCTCGCCACGCTGGCCGCCGTCGCCACGCTCGGCCTGGTGCTGCCCTCGTTCACCGCCAGCAGCCAGGGCCCGACGTACACCGGCGCCCAGCTCGCCTTCGCCGGGCTGGCCTCGCTGGTGCTCTACGCCGTCTTCGTGTTCGTGCAGGCGGTGCGGCACCGCGACTACTTCCTGCCGCCCGAGCGCGGCCACGTCGCGCTGCCCGTCGGCCCGGGGGCCGACGGCGTGCAGCACGACAGCCGCCGGGGCGCCCTGCCCGGCGACGGCGACGCGGGTGCCGCCGACCACGACGACGAGCACGCCGCCCCGCCGTCGTCCCGCACCACGTGGACCAGCCTCGGGCTGCTGCTGGTCTGCCTGGTCTGCGTCGTCGGCCTCGCCAAGACGGCGTCGAAGTCGATCGAGCACGCCGTCGAGGCGGTCGGGGCGCCGCAGCCGGTCGTGGGCGTGCTCATCGCGATCCTCGTGCTGGCCCCCGAGACCGTCGCCGCGCTGCGGGCCGCCCGCCGCAACCGCGTGCAGACCAGCCTGAACCTCGCCATCGGCTCGGCGCTCGCGAGCATCGGGCTCACCATCCCGTCGATCGCGCTGGCCTCGATCTGGCTGACCGGCCCGCTGCAGCTCGGGCTCGGGCCGACGCAGCTGGTGCTGCTCGCCCTGACCCTCGTGGTGAGCACCCTGACGACGGTCACCGGCCGGGCGACGATCCTGCAGGGGGCCGTGCACCTGGCGATCTTCGGCTCGTTCGTCTTCCTCGCCTTCACGCCCTGATCGCCGTGCCCCGGCCCACGACGAGCAGGCACCACCTCGCCGCGCAGCCGCCGTACGACGGGCCGCGGCTGCTCGCGTTCGTCGGCGCGCACGCGGTGCCCGGCGTCGAGGTCTGGGACGGCGTGCGCTGGGGCCGCACCCTGCGGCTGCCCGGTGGACCGGGCGTCGCGCAGGTCGAGGCCGCGCCGGGCGGCGTCGACGTCGAGCTCACCCTCACCGACCCCGCCGACGAGGAACCGGCGCTGCGCCGGCTGCGCCACCTGCTCGACGTCGACCGCGACGTCCGACCGGCCGAGCGGCACCTCGGCGCCGTCCCGCTGCTCGGGCCGGTCGTGGCCCGCCGGCCCGGCCTGCGCGCGCCGGGCAGCCTCGACGACGGCGAGACGCTCGTGCGCATCGTGATCGGGCAGCAGGTGTCGCTCGGAGGAGCCCGCACGGTCGCCGGTCGGCTCGTCGCGGCCGCCGGCACGCCGCTGCCGGCGGCGCTGGCCGCGGTGCACCCGGGCCTGACCACGACGTTCCCCGCCCCGGCGGCGGTCGCCGCGCTCGACCCGGCCGGCGGCGACCTCGCCATGCCGAG